>CBEPPX010000008.1:0-17660 GCA_965511205.1 uncultured Ignavibacteriales bacterium
TTTACATTTTTAATTTGATTCCAATTTGAAAAGAAAAAATATTCCCCGGCAAGTAATTATTCTTGGCTTTGTTAGTTTGTTTACTGACATGGCAAGCGAGATGCTCTACCCTATTACTCCAATTTTTCTTACAGTGGTACTTGGTTCATCAATGGCTATGGTTGGTATAATTGAAGGAATAGCCGAAGTAACCGCAGGACTGCTTAAAGGCTATGCCGGGAGTCTTTCTGATAAGATTGGTAAGCGTTCAATATTTGTTGTGATAGGTTACGGCTTATCTGCAATTGCAAAACCGCTGCCCGGAATCATTCCAACTATTCCTGCTGTTGTTATTTCCAGAACAACCGATAGAGTTGGAAAGGGAATAAGAACCGCACCACGTGATGCATTATTAGGAAGTTATGCTGATGGAAACAGTGGTGCAATATTCGGTTTTCACAGAGGAATGGATACACTCGGAGCTGTAATCGGTCCCCTGCTGGCAATACTTTTACTTTATCTTTTCCCGGATAACTTTCAATTGATATTCCTTGTAGCGTTTGTTCCTTCTGTATTTGCCGTCGTATTCACTTTACTGGTTAAAGACCGGGAGGTTCCTGCAAAGAAGAGAGCACAGGGAAGTTACATTGATTTTTGGAAGACAACTTCTTCAAAATATAAATCATTACTAATACTTATTACGATATTTTCTTTTGTAAACAGCAGTGATGTATTTCTTATACTTAAATCAAAAAACATTGCCGATTCAAGTGTGCTGGCAATTCTTGGCTATGTGTTTTATAATTTTATTTATGCACTTGCATCATACCCATTTGGCAGGTTATCGGATAAGCACGGTAAGAATTTTATTTACGGCGGAGGGCTTTTAGTTTTTTCGTTAGTTTACTTTGGTTTTGCTTTTCTAAACGAAACTATCTTTATCTGGATACTCTTCGCACTTTACGGTCTCTATTCTGCAGCAACAGAAGGTATTTCTAAAGCGTGGGTTTCTGATTTAGTTCCTGACGAAAGACGTGGTTCGGCTATTGGGCTACTAACAATGCTTTCAAGCTTTGCAATTATGCTTGGTTCTTTTACAGCAGGATTTTTATGGGATCAATTCGGTTCAACTGTTCCATTTTTAATATCGGCAGTTGTTAGTTTAGTTATTGGAGTGATAATTCTGGCAATTAAAAAAGTATAACAACGTTCACAGGTTATCCCATCAAAAAATTACGAGAAAGCCTTCTTTCTATCTATACTTTCCCTTCCTACCCATTCCCCTCTTTCCCTCAAAATGGCTATTTTGTCCTTTATATTTTTTGAATATTGATTACCTATGAATAGTAGTGAAAAAAATATTGCAGTTATTGCAGTTAGCGGCGGACTCGACAGCTGTGTTACTGCTGCAATTGCAAAGCAGGAATTCGAGCTGGCGTTTGCACATTTTAATTACGGACAGCGAACCGAGAAACGTGAGTTAAAAGCTTTTAATGATTTAGCAGACTTTTTAAATGTTGAAAAACAATTAGTCATAGATATTTCGCATCTTTCTGAGATAGGAGGATCATCTCTTACTGATAAAAAAATTGAAGTTTCACCGGCAGATTTATCAAGTAAAGAAATTCCCACTTCTTATGTTCCATTTAGAAATGCGAACATATTAGCCGCCTGCGTAAGCTGGGCTGAAGTTCTAAAGGCAAAATCTCTTTTTATCGGGGCTGTGCAGGAAGATTCTTCAGGTTACCCTGATTGCAGAGTTGATTTCTTTTCTGCATTTGAAAAAATGGTTCAGCTTGGAACAAAACCATCAACAAGTATAGAAATAAAAACGCCGATTATAAATCTTACAAAGAAGGAAATTATTAAATTAGGAATCGAACTGAAGGCACCGCTTCACTTAACATGGTCTTGCTACAAAAGTGAAGATAAAGCTTGCGGAGTTTGTGATAGCTGCGCTTTAAGATTACGAGGGTTCAAACAAGCCGGGTTTGAGGATAATATTCCGTATGATGTAAAACCGGATTATACTATATAATGGGATTTTGTCATTCTGAATCCTGACCTGCCTGCGGCAGACAGTTTATAAGGATGAAAAATCTTGTTAGTTTCATTGACCTATTTATCAGAGATTCTTCTCTTCGCTCAGAATGACCAGTGAGAGTATAAAATAAAACTTAAAGGCAAAATAAATGAAAAATAAAATAAAACTACTTGAAACATTTGAAAACCAAAACCCTGAAAGAGACTACAGGGTAACACACAGCGCACCGGAATTTACTTCGCTTTGCCCAAAAACCGGGCAGCCCGATTTTGCTGTAATTGTTATTGAATATATTCCTGAAAAACTTTGTATTGAGTTAAAATCATTAAAACTTTATCTTAACTCTTACAGGAATGATGGAATATTTTTTGAGAGTGTTACAAATAAAATTCTTGATGACCTGGTTAAAGTTTGCAAGCCCCGTTACATAGTAGTTACTGCCGAGTTTAATGTGCGCGGCGGAATTTCATCAACCGTGGAAGCAGAATACATTGATGAAAAATTTGTTGATGAAAAACAATTTTAATTTTGTACTAATAAAATAAAATTTAATGATTAAACCTGCTCCAATAATCAGAGAAACATTCTTAATAAACCGTGATGAACTGTTTGCGACTCACTCAGAGCAAACTAATTCATTAAAGTTCAGCATGGAATACAGCACACTTATCGAAGAATATATAAGAGCACTTACTGGTTTACAGAAGTACGGTTTTGTTCTTGCATCGGCTGGTAGTTTTAGCCGGCGTGAACTTTCTCCGTACTCTGATATTGATTTAATCTTCATCACAAAATCAATTGAAAGAAACGAAAAGATAATAACCGAACTTGTGCAGCTTTTTTGGGATAACGACCTGGAAGTATCGCACACAGTTCGTGATTTTTCTGATATTGAAAAATTCCTTGAAACAGATTTGCATGCTTTTACACAACTATTTGAAACACGCTTCCTGCTCGGTTCGGAAACTGTTTACTCTTCCTGGAACATAAGACTTATCGAAACAATCACCGATGATGTTAAATCAAGATTGTTAAATGATATGTTCCTCGATTTTGAAAATCGTTACAAGAAATATGGAAACTCGCCTAAGGTACTTGAACCAAATGTGAAGCTTTCTGCTGGTGGTTTGAGAGACCTGCAGACAGTGGAGTGGATGTATATCTTCAAAACCAATTCACTCTTTGATAAGCAGCAGGAAGCATCACAAACGGAAACTTTTGTTCACAAACTTTTTGAAGACAAAGTGACTTCGCGCGATGCGTGCAACCAGCTTTTAGAAAGCTACCGGCTTGTACTTGCCGTTCGAAATCTTCTTCACTTAACTACTAAACAGAAAACAGATCGCTTTGAATTTAATGAGCAGATTAAAATTGCTGAAATATTTGGTTACGGTAAAAATCAGCTTACTGATTTTATGAGGAAATATTTTAAAGCCGCAAACGTGTTAAACAGGTTCGCTAAATCAATGGTTAAAAGGTTTCAGGAGGAAATTTCTCAACCACTTCCTGAATCTCTCAGTATAATCTTGGATGATGATTTTATCTTAAAGGGAAATATTATTTCATTAAAAAAACAAACTGAACTTCGTCTATCAGATATCTTCAGAGCATGTTATTACAGGGGCATCCATTCGGCAAGGTTTGATGAAGAATTAAGATCTGAAATAATTGAAAGAGTTGAGAGTGTTGAAAGTCTTAAATGGGGTGAATCTGAATCATCAGTATTTTTCAGGGAAATACTGAAACTGCCGCGCAACGTTGGGCAAACCCTTTCTGTTATGAATGAGCTCGGTGTTCTCAGTGCATTCATGCAGGAATTCAACGATCTAAATGGATTTTTACAGCATGGTGTTTACCATTGCTATACCGCCGATGAACATACTTTAATAGCTATTCAGAATGTCGAAACTCTTGAGAAAGAGAGTACTCAGCTCGGTAAAATCTTTAACAACATTAATGATAAGGAAATTCTCTACCTCGCCTTGCTACTTCATGATATAGCAAAACCGATTAACATTTCCGGTCACGAAATTATTGGTGCAGAGATGGCATCCTCGATTATGTACCGGCTTGGTTACAGCGAAGAAGAGATTGACCGTGTTGCTTTTCTGGTAAGGAATCATCTAGTAATGGAACAGACTGCTTTTAGAAGAAATCTTAACGACCCGGAAACATTGAATAATTTTACTTCTTTGTTCAATTCAATTGAAGAACTTGACCTGCTTTACCTTTTAACTTATGCCGATCTATCTGCTGTAAACGTGGCAATCTGGACAAACTGGAAAAGTGATTTGCTTGCGGAACTTTACAGAAAAAGTAAAGCAATGCTGGATGATAAGATATCAGGCGAAGAACTGCTTTACTCATCCACCTTTGTTATTCCAAAAGAGATAAGTGAACAATCGGATGTGATTTCCGAATCACATGTTAAAGAACACATAGATTCCATCACCGATACTGCTTATACCCAGCAATTTTCGGCTGAAGAAATTGCCAGGCATGTTGAAGAGATAAGGAAAGGGACATCCCTATCAGTATTGTTTAAGAATCTTAACGGGTTTACTAACATAACTGTTATTACAAATGATTTCCCGGCTCTCTTATCAAAAATTTGTGGTGTGCTTGCAATAAACGATGTTAATATTCACGATGCTAAAATCTTTACCAGGAAGGATGGAATTGTTATTGATACTTTTAATGTAACAGATTTCCGTTCGCACCAGCATATTGAAGAATACCGCTACACAAAAATTGAGACAGACCTTGGAGATGTTATAAGCGGTCTGCTGCAGCTTCATAAGGAAGTAGCAACTTTAAAATCGAGGTGGAGACGTCTTGAAAGTAAACTTTTTAAAAGGTCCGGGCAGGTAAAAATTGTTTTTGAAAATCATGAAAAGTTTACAATTATTGATATCTTTTCGCCTGACCGGCTAGGTTTTCTTTACCAAGTTACAGGTAAAATGAATGAATTAGGTTTGAACATTTACTTTGCAAAAATATCAACCAGGGAAGATGATATTGTTGATACATTTTATGTGCTGGATAGGAACGGTAATAAGATATCACAAAACGATCACGAGTTTATAAAATCGGAACTTACTAATGCTATTTCACAAGTTTTATAGGAAATTAATTTGAACGGCAAAAATTTAAAACCGATCGGCGTTTTCGATTCAGGTATTGGCGGTTTAACAGTTGTTAAACGTCTTGGAACAACTCTGCCTAACGAGAATATTATTTATTTTGGCGATACTGCGCGTGTACCTTACGGCTCCAAATCAAACTCAACTGTAATCGAATATTCCATTCAGAATACGAATTTTCTTTTAAGTAAGGATGTAAAAGCGATAATAGTTGCATGTAATACCGCTTCCTCGGTGGCTATACCTGAATTAAAAAGCAAGTTCGATTTGCCGATAATAGGAATGATTGAACCGGGTGCATCGATGGCATTAAAATTTTCTTCAAATAAAAAGATCGGTGTTATTGGTACACGGGCAACCATTTCCAATAAAGCTTACTCCGCCGAAATAAAAAAGATGGAACCTGCTGCAAATATTTATGAAAAGCCTTGCCCTCTTTTTGTTCCTTTTGCAGAAGAAGGATGGCTTACACATAAAGCAACTTACGAAGTTGCTGAGGAATATCTTAAAGAACTTCGTGAACTTGAAATAGATACTTTGGTTCTTGGCTGCACACACTATCCCATTTTAGCTGATGTAATACAGGAAGTTATAGGAAACAATGTTAAGCTGATAGATTCGGGTGTGGCTTCTGCAGAAGTGATTAAGAACATGCTTCAAAAAAATAACCTGCTTTCAGAAAGTGATGAAAGAGGCGCACAAGATTTTTATGTGAGTGATATTCCCCAAAAGTTTAGGGAAGAAGCTGAACTGTTTTTAGGAAGACCAATCGATGATGTACATAAAGTTGATCTTGAAGAATTAATTCATGGAGTAAAATAATGCGGACTTAGGGAAACGTATCTCCGAACACTTTCCTTAAACTAATATTGTCCTCGCACTTTCCAAGCGCAAGCATCAGCTTAATCCTTGCCTTCTGTCCATTTAAGTAATCTGTAAAAACAACTCCCAGATCATGAAGATGTTTGCCTGCACCAGGGTAGCTATATATATAATCGGTTTCACCTGCCGGGCACCTAGAGACTAATATTACAGGAATTTTCTTTTCAATAACGTATTTAATTCCCTCAAATGTTTTTGGGGGAACGTTTCCGATTCCCAATGCTTCCACAACTAATCCTTCTGTTCCGCTATCTGCAGATAACTTAAAAAACTTTTCATCCATCCCGGCATAAACAGTAAGCAAATCTACATTTGTGTTTATCTTTTCAGTATCTATGTGCTCTAAATGCTGTGGTAGCCGGTTATAAATCACTTTTTCATTTTGAACAAATCCCAGTGATCCAAAATCCAGACTTTGAAAAGTATTAACTTCATCTGAAAAGATTTTTGTTACTTCACTGGCAGCGTTAACTTCACCATGCATACACACCAGCATTCCCATATTTTTTGAGTTACTGTTAAGGCAAACGGCAATTGAATCGATTAGGTTTTTAGGTCCGTCCCAATCAGGTGCCGAGCTGTTTTTAAGTGAACCGGTTACAACAATTGGAATTTCATTTTTAATTGTAAGATCGAGCAAGTAAGCTGTTTCTTCAAGTGTATCTGTTCCGTGAGTAACAATAATTCCCGAATATATGTTTTCGTTCAATTTTTCTTTTATGCTTTTAGATAGATTGAGCATAATTTCAGGTGTCATATGCGGACCTGGATATTTTCCAAAATCATAACATGAAATATGCGCAAGATCTTTTACGCTGGGAATCATCTTTAATAGTTCTTCCCCTGAAAAACGCGGGACTGCTCCTCCGCTTTCTTTATCCATCATCATTGAAAATGTTCCGCCGGTAAAAACAATAAGTATCTTTTTCATCCTGCTGCTCTAATTCCTCTATTCTTATAAAACCTTACTTAATTGCACCAAAAATAATTTTATTTTCTGAAAAAGCTAGCAAATGAGGCGCTTTTTAGTCAGCAAATAAATTAGCTTCTAATTATTAACTTGAAGCTGATTTAAAGTTAGAGTAATTTAGGCAAATTAAAAAAAGAGGTTTTTATGTTGATAGTAGAAGATGTAGATCTTACCCCGAATCCGCATGCATTAAAATTTATACTTAACAAAAAATTGTTAAATGTAGAGTCGAGACAATACCCGAATGTAGAATCTGCTGCGAATGATCCATTGGCAAAGGGAATATTTGAGATTGAAGGAGTTGTATCTGTTTTTTATATGGATAAGTTTGTTACTATTGAAAAGACACCTGATGCAAACTGGGGACAAATACAGAGACCATTCATTGAATTCATGAAGAATTTTGAAACAGCCTTAATTCCCGCAGAAAAAGAAACTCAAGCTTTAAAAGAAGATAACGGTGATATACTAAAACAGGTAAACGACTTGCTGGATCAGAAGGTACGCCCTGCACTTGCCGGCGACGGCGGTGGATTGGAAGTTATTGGAATTGATGGATTTACTGTTAGTATTAAATACCAGGGTGCTTGCGGCAGCTGCCCAAGCGCTATAAGCGGTACTTTAATGGCGATAGAAGGTTTGTTAAGAAGAGATATTAACCCGGCTATTGAAGTTGTAGCTGCATAATTTTTGATACTCCAGTTTAACGGGGAAGAGATCCGGCAAAAGGTTTTCTTCCCCTTTTTTATTCTGATAAAAGTTTATGGAAAAATTTTTTATTGCTTCGGAAGTTTTTAAAGGGATAACCCTGGATGTTATTTCATCCCAAAGAGGGATAAGAAATATTCTTATCAACTCACCAATAATTAAAAAAGACCAACCGAATGTTACAAAGCTAAGATTTGATGACCCTTACATGTTTGGGAGCTTTAATCAGCTGAGAGAATATTTTGAGCACAAAAGGAAAGTTTTTGATCTGCCGATGGAAATTATCGGCACAGATTTTCAGAAAAGAGTGTGGAAAGAATTATTAAAAATTCCTTACGGGGAAACAATATCCTACAAAGAACTGGCTATTAGATTAGGGAATTTAAAAACTATCCGAGCTGCTGCAAGAGCGAATGGTGCAAATCCATTACCAATTATCATTCCCTGCCATAGGGTAATTGGCTCTGATGGAAAGATGGTTGGTTACGCTAGCGGTTTAGATGTAAAAGGGAAATTATTAGAACTGGAAGGAAGTAAAAATCTTGAGCTCTTTTCTTAGCGTTATTTTCCACAAATAATTTTAATCGTCAGCATTTAGCGAAGCATCAACAAGCATCATATCATCAACTTTGCTATCAAAATACATTTGCCCCTGCTTGGAATAAATCAATTCATTCAGTTCATCCTGGAAGAAAAACTTATCATCTCCAAAAGTTGGTCTAAGTTCGTTTAACCAGGTTGCAGTATTGCTGAATTTAGCAAAGAATGGTCGTTTAACCCATTCCGGATTTCTTGCCTGAAGTAAAGTAAGAACAAATACTTTTTCACCATATAGTTCTGTAATACCCTCTATAGATACTTTACCTGGAAGCGCAGACATTGAAGGACCTCTGACAGTTCTGTTCAATCCGGATATTTGCTTGTAAGCTTCGTGGTAAATTTCAAATGCCCTGTTAAGAGGAATTGAAAAGTGCTTTTCGGCACCTGTATTTCTTTCAATAAAGAAATAGTAAGGAATGATACCATGTTTAACCTGGTCTTTCCACATCCTTGCCCAAACTGCCGGATCATCATTTACATGTTTTACCAACGGAGACTGGGTTCTGATTTGTGCGCCGGTACTTCTGATTCTCTTAACAGCTTCCTGAGCAACTTCAGTTGTTAATTCCTGCCAATGATTATAATGCCCCATAACTGCCAGGTGTTTACCTGCCTTATTTACTTTTTCAAATAATCGCAGAGTATCATCTGCATCCTTGTCTGTAACAAATTTATAAGGCCAGTAGGCAACAGATTTAGTTCCGATTCTAATGTTCTTTATGTGTTCAAGTTCAGGAATCAATAACGAATTAATGTAAGCATCCAGGTTTTTTGCACTCATCACCATGGGATCGCCGCCTGTTATAAGGACATCTGTAACATCTTTTTTACTTGCTAAATATCTCTGGAATTTACTCGATTCTTCAGTGGCAAATTTCAGATCATTCATCCCTACAAATTGTGCCCATCTGAAACAAAAAGTGCAATAAGAGTGGCAGGTTTGCCCCGCGGAAGGAAAGATCAGTACAGTTTCCTTGTACTTATGCTGAATGCCAGGAATCGGTTCATCATCAATTTTAGGAACATTCAAAGTCATTTGACCTGCCGGATGAGGATTTAATTCCAACCGTATTTCGTTGGCAACTTTTGTAATCTCATCGTGCGTTTTTTTGTTTAGCAGTTCATCAGCCATGCGCTTAAACTGATTTTCGCTAAGCATTCCGCGCTGCATAAATGTAAGCTGGTAAATCGGGTCTTCGGGAATGTTATCCCAATCAATCAGATCTTCTACAACGTAATTGTTTACTCTGAAAGGAAGTACGTGAGATACAACTTTTAATTCGAACTTTTGTTCGCTGCTTAATTTTTGCAGTTGGGGGATGTTATCAATGTCCCGAAGACCGTAAAATTTCATTTTTCCAGGTGTTATCATCTTCTAACATCCTCGTTAGTTAATTTAATCTGAACCACATCCTTTTCCATATTTTGAAAAAGGTTAAAAGAATCTTCTTATGTTGCCTTCCGTCCGCTAATTTCAGAAGTTTTTTTAAGTTACAAAAAATTTTCTTTTAATCTAAGGGATAGTTTTAGTCTTTAGCTAAAACTCAGAAGGACTTTATAGCAGGATTTAACCGGTTAAGTGCTTTTTTTACAAAAAAACAGCTATTTCAGCTCGGATAATTTGCTTATATCTTCAAGCTGAACAAATCTCTCGTTAAACTTATAATTTCCCTTATCTGTCTTAACCGCTTTAACTAATTTTACTGTTATATGGTCAGATTTTTGTTTTTTCTTAACTTTATCAGAAAATGATTGGGATTTTGCCATTATATTTCTCCTTGAAAATTTAGATGGCAAATATATCAAAACAAGGTGTTAAAACAAAAATCGTTTCTCCCTGATTTTATTGATATTTAGTGTAAAACAAAATGATTTAACTTTGAAAGGATTTTATGGCAACTATTGAGGCAACAAAGAAAAGGGTAGAAAATTATCCCCACGTAAAATTTAAAAATCTGGGTAAAACCAAGTTTTTAACTTCTATTTGCGGAATTGGCTGTTACAGAATTGATGACTCCGTAGCCGAGCATCATAAGGCTCTGGAACTCGCAATAGCGAACGGAATAAATTTAATTGACACTTCAGCTAATTATACCGATAGCGGAATTGAGAAGTTGATTGGGAATGTTTTGAAGAATGCCATCGGGAAAGGTGAGATTCTGCCGGATGATCTGGTAATAATTTCTAAGGGTGGTTATCTACAGGGAAAAAATCTGAAATCAGCAAAGGAAAAAGAAGAAGCAGGCAATCCCTAAAATGAGATTGTTAAGTGCTCTCCTGAATTATGGTATTCAATTCATCCGGATTTTCTATATGGTCAAATCACCGGCTCGCTTCAAGGATTACATTCTAAGAAGATAGATGTTTACCTGCTTCATAACCCGGAATATTTTTTAACCCAAATGAAATCTTTCTATTCCAAAATTATCCAAACCCATTTAATCCTGTTATAAAGATATGTTAGAAGTTGGCAGTTTGCAAAAAATAAAGGTTTATGATATCCTAGGTAAAGAAGTTGCAACTCTTATTGATGGGTACAGACCCTCAGGTATCTATGAATTTGAATTTAATGCAAATGGATTATCAAGTGGTGTTTATTTCTATCAGTTAAAGGCTGGAAACTTTATTCAAACGAAGAAAATGGTTCTCCTAAATAATTTTCATACTTCTTAAGCTTTGAATAACATCAAGACTTTAAATCAAAAAAAGGGACTTATCAAGTCCCTTTTT
Organism: uncultured Ignavibacteriales bacterium; assembly: GCA_965511205.1. Taxonomy (GTDB): domain Bacteria; phylum Bacteroidota; class Ignavibacteria; order Ignavibacteriales; family Ignavibacteriaceae; genus JAZGGS01. The sequence goes on from CBEPPX010000008.1 coordinate 11,057, forward strand.
TTTATTTAATTGTTAGTTGGTATTACTAATAAGAAACCTCATAAGACCTTGAACCATCAGCAGTTGAAGTAAAAATAGTGAGCTTAACTGTATGTGTTATTCCTGTAGATCCTGCTATATATTCCACAAGATAACTGTTCGAAAGTGCACCTGCAACTGGTAAATTCTTTAAGTCAAGTCCGGCAGCATTGGAAGGGATAAACAGATAAGTACCACCTGTACATAAAGATAAATACCACGGCCGTTCATCTGTAGATGACCAGCCATATGCAGTTGAATCGTTACTAAAGACTGTATGCACTGTTGCTTTACCACCAAGGAGATTACAACCCATAGCATTATTCCACATACTGCCATCGGATTGAGTTGGTTCATCCGTAAAGTTTACAAAAACTCTTTGAGCATCGGACCTCCAGTTAAATACAGAATCAGCGAAAATAGCTGCAATAACTCCATTTTCACCAGGGGTATTTCCAAAAGTAAAGGCTCTGGTTACGAGAGAGGCACTATCAGTACCGGCAAATCCCCTTGTTCTACTCGTACCTGAAGCTCTGTTAAGGTAAGCACTTATGCTTTGAGCATCAGTAAAATTAATAGCTCCGTTAACACCGCTGGTGTATCCAACAATACCAAATTTTGCATCTAATCCGCTGACCTGAAGGAAGTTTGCAAATTCAATAATGCTTGCAGCAACTGAATCTGATTCTTGTCCCATGCTTCCGGAATTGTCAACAACAAATACTATATCTGCCTTTAGTATATTACCGCTGCCTACCTTCGTAACCTTTAAACCCTGCACTTTACCATCTTCATCCACGAATATGTTGGAGTTCTGAGGATTATTTGCATCATATTTTAAAGTCATTGGCTGGTTGGTCGTAGGATCAATTAATCCCTGAAGATTAATCTTAATTCTTGAACCCTGGGGAGTAAAGGTAGCAGTTGGTTGTATATTGTTTTTTGTTGGTGTCGGAATAATAACACCGCTCGGATCAGCCGGTATGTCAGTGTTCGGATCCTCCACGGGTGTCACAGCTTCATCACAACCTCCAGATAAAAACATCAGGAAGATGCTAAGTGCCATAAGTAAAATTATATAAGTTAATTTTTTCATTAATGCCTCAATTAATTTGATTTGATTGTATCAGTTAAATGATTAATTATTTAATCTTTAATTTATAAAAAAATAATTAGTTTGCAAAGCCAAAACTATAAACTGGATCATTTTCATACCCAATTTCTGGAAATAGTTGAGGATATTGGAAATAAGGAAGAGGAGCTTGTAAATGATTATGTAAATAAAATTATGGGAAATTCTGAAAAAAAAATCTGTTCGACTCTCTTTCACTAAGTAAATTGCTGAAAGATATCTATGAAAAATTTACAAGTCCTAATCATTTTCTAGAAATAAAAGGCTTTTACATAATTCCAAGGGCAAACCATGCTATTAATCTTCTTGTAAAGCAATTTCCGGATGATGAAAATTTGGTAGATCTTTTGAATACTTATGCTGTAACAATTAATATTCTGATGGATTCCATTGAGAGTGACCTGGCAAGAATATGGAATAAAAATAACCTTGATTTACATGGAAAACTGGATATATTTATGACACCGGATCAACAAAAGCTATCACTTTCTCAAAAGGTAATCCTGATGATAAATTAGCTTTCCGAGGTTTCCTGCACAGTTGTTGGCATGCGTAGCCAAGGAGGATGTTTTGTATGGCGTAAAAAGCAATTATATAATAGGAAATTATGAATTAGGAAATTATGAATTCTGGAAGATGTGAGAGGAATAAAAGTAAATAATTGTGCAACTTTTACCTGTTTATAGCATCCAATTACCGTGCATGTTAATAAATGGATGGCACAAAATTTCGTTGTTTATTGTTTATAGAATAGTTAGGTTATTAATTGAATTTAATTGAGATTCTTCAGAGATGTTATTACTTGCAATAATTATATTGTTATCTTACTTGGTCGGTTCAATCCCAAACAGCATCATTATAAGCAAAGCTGTTAAGGGAATTGACATCCGCAAGCATGGAAGCGGAAATGCCGGCGGTACTAATGTTATGCGGGTTCTCGGCTGGAAACATGGCTTACTCGTAATTTTATTGGACGCACTTAAAGGTGCTATTGCTGTTGTTGTAATTGCAAGGTTGCATTACGGACCACTCCCCTTTACCAACATTTCACCATTTGATGATTTTACACTTGTTCAAATAATTGCCGGAATGGCTGCGGTTGTTGGACATATCTGGACTGTCTTTGCCGGCTTTAAGGGCGGTAAAGGAATTGCCACTGCCCTTGGAATGATGTTAATGCTTGTTACTATTGATATGTTAATTGCACTTGGTGTGTTTGTACTTGTAGTTTCTATTTCAAGATATGTCTCCCTGGGTTCTATTCTTACTGCAATTGCAGTTCCATCTGTATTATATATCAGGGAAAATGTTTTCCATGTGGATATTATCGGATATGATATTCTTTTCCCGTTTATAGTTGCTATGTCACTCCTGGTTATTTTTACACACCGAAAGAATTTAGTTCGTTTGTTTAACGGCAGCGAAAGTAAAATCAGTTTTAAGAAAAAATTTAAATCCTGATTAAATGAAAATCTCCGTCCTTGGTGCTGGTGGTTGGGGAACCACCCTTGGTATTTTACTTCACTACAACGGTCATGATGTTACTCTTTGGGAATACAGGAAAAGTTACGCAAATAAATTAAATAAGAAGCGTGAAAATATTGACCTGCTTCCCGGTATAAAAATTCCTAAAGAAATAAAGATCACTAATAATCTTGAGGAATCTTCCACCAACCAACATCTTATAGTATTAGCTGTTCCATCTCAATTTCTTCGCGGTGCTGTTAAGAAGATAAAGTTTCAAAATATAAAAGAAACAATTCTGGTTAGTGTTGCAAAGGGAATTGAGAAAAACACACTTCTAACAATGTCGCAGATGTTAAAAGATGTTCATCCCTCATTAAAGGATGAACAGATAGGTGTACTTTCTGGTCCTTCGCACGCAGAGGAGGTTGCTAAAAGAATTCCAACTACAGTTACTGCCGCATCAACAAGTTTGGATACTGCGAAAACAATACAGGCAGCATTTACAAACTCTTACTTCAGGGTTTACTCATCAACCGATATTCTTGGAGTAGAGCTTGGCGGTGCATTCAAAAATGTAATTGCAATTGGAGCAGGTATAATTGACGGTGCAAAATTCGGTGATAACACTAAAGCTGCTATAATGACGCGCGGTGTTGCAGAAATTTCGCGGCTAGGTATGGCAATGGGCGCAAGACCTGAAACTTTTGCAGGATTATCCGGGATGGGCGACCTTATTGTTACTTGCATGAGCAGGCATAGCCGAAACCGTTATGTTGGCGAGCAGATTGGTGCAGGAAAAAAATTAAAACAAGTTTTAAAATCGATGGAGATGGTTGCAGAAGGAGTTGAAACCAGCCGCTCTGCTTCGCAGCTTGCTAAAAAACATAATGTTGATACCCCCATTACAAACGAAGTTTATAAAATTCTTTTTGAGGATAAAGATCCCATCAAAGCCACAACAGATTTGATGACCCGCGACATGAAAACGGAATGAGTTTTACTAATCAAGAATTGATAATTTATAATTGTTAGCTACTCCGTAAATCTTCCACCTGGCAGTGATATTCCTTTAATTTTTCTGAAGAGCGAGACTGCAAACGAATCGGTCATTCCTGAAATAAAATCGATTACATTTAATAACCGTAAATAAATATCATCCGGTGGATTAGTTGTAATCCTTTTGGGCAGAAGGTTAACAACAGCCTTGTTCTTACGCGAAAGATTTCCTTCGTAGGATTCGTTGTACGCATGGATAAATGTATCCAGCAGACCACCTAAAACTTCGTAACCGGCAACTTCTCTTTCGATAACACTTTTATAGTGATAAATTTTTTCAATGGAAATTTTATTTATCTCCTTTAATGCACTAGCTTTTTTTATAACTAAGATCATTTCGTCTTCAAACTTTCCATCCAGGAGTTTTTCCTCTTCATCAACAAATTTATCTGCAAGCTCGTTAACAAGTTCGCTAATTGCTTTTGCTCTTAAGTAGCCAATCTTTTCATTTTCATCCCGTCCTTTATATCCTTCCAGCACATTTCCCGGAACAAGAGGCATTAACAGTTCCTCAGTTTCTTTAAAAGAAATTAAACCAAGCCGGAAACCATCTTCCAAATCCATTATACCATAACAAATATCATCAGCAGCTTCAACAAGAACTGAAAGCGGGTGCCTGCACCACCAATAGCTACTTTCTTCAACATCTTTTAATCCAACTGATTTCGCTATTTCTTTAAAGATATTTTTCTCTTCCTGGAAGAAACCAAACTTTTTATAAGCAGTTTTACTTGTTAGACCTTTCAAATCAGTAGCAGTAAAAGATTCTTTGGGATATTTTGTAAAAGCTGCTAGTGTAGCAAGAGTTAAACGCAGCCCTCCATCAATATCAGGATTTTGCAAAGTTGTAATAATCCTGAAACCCTGTGCGTTGCCCTCGTATTTTATGAGGTCAAACCATTTCTTTTCATCATTAATATTTTTCCTGAATTCTTTTCCTTCACCGGTTTTAAAATATTCTGCAATCGCATTTTCTCCTGAGTGACCAAATGGCGGGTTGCCGATATCGTGAGCGAGGCAGGCAGCAGCAACTACTTCGCCAAAATGAAATTTTGTAAAATCATTTTTTAATTTTGGATTTCGCTCAAGTATTCGTTCACCAACTAAATTGCCAAGCGATCTTCCTACAACTGAGACTTCTAAGCTGTGGGTTAATCTTGTATGAACAAAATCACTTTCGGGCAGCGGAAATACCTGCGTCTTATCCTGCAATCTTCTAAAAGCCGGTGAAAATACAATCCGGTCGAAATCTTTTTGGAATTGACTTCTTCCATCAACAGTACCGCCTGATGAAGCTGCATTAACGCCAAGCCGGTTATCGTTTAATAATTCTTTCCAGTTCAAAATTCTTCCTTAGTAATTAAATGCTAATAATTTTTATTTTGCTTCTTACCAAATTATTCTTTTATTAAAGTTAACTATATTCCAAAAGAAAAAATTATCGGCTGGATTTTTTGTGTTTGCTGTTCCCTTCAATTATTTTTAATTAGATGAAAACAAGTGAGGATAATATTTTAGAGCGGTCTGTGCAGTTTATAAAATCTGTTGGACCAAAACGTGCCGAAAGTTTTAAGAAAATCGGGATAAATACTATCCACGATCTACTTTTCTATTTTCCTACCAGGCATTTAGACAGAACAACCGTACTTACTGCAGCTAAAGCTTACGGCTACGTAAAGAATGGTTACGATGGTGAAGTTACTGTTATTGCAAATGTTGTTGATAAAGAGAAAAAGAGATTTGGTAAGAAAGAATTATTGATAGTGCACTTCCAAGATTCAACAGGATTTTTTGAATGTGTTTGGTTCCAAGGAGCAAAATATTTTTACTCAGTTTTTAATGAGGGAGATATTTTCGCTGTCTCCTCAAAACCTGAAATAAATAAATACGATAAGTTTCAGTTTGCTCATCCTGATTACGATAAGATCACAAGAGAAGAATCGGATAATTTTTTAAATACAGGGAAGATAATTCCTTTTTACAGGATACCAAAAGAACTTAAGCAAGGTAACATTGGCGATTTAAGTTTAAGGAGGATAATCAATAATGCTGTAGAAAAATATGCAGACAAACTGGAAGAAACTTTACCCGCAAATATTATTGAACAAAACTCTCTTCTTCCCTTAATAGAAACAGTTAAAAATTATCATTTCCCGGAAAGCAAAGAAAAGTTAGAAGATGCTCTTACACGGCTGAAGTTTGAGGAGCTATTTTACCTGGAAATTCTTGTTGCACTAAGAAAGCATAATTACAGCACAAAGCTTAACGGAAATGCAATGAGTATAAAAACTAAACTGGTGCAAAATTTTTTAGACATACTTCCATTTAAACTAACTTCAGCCCAAATAAAAGTTCTATCTGAAATTAAACAAGATATGCAATCCGAAATACCTATGAACCGGTTATTGCAGGGAGATGTTGGAAGCGGTAAAACAATTGTTTCCATTATCGCAATGTTGTTAGCCGTTGATAACGGTTACCAGGCAACACTGATGGCACCTACTGAAATATTAGCAGATCAGCATGCTAAAAACATTGCAAGGATGATGGAGGCGTTGAAAAATGCAGATAATGGTAAAGAAATTAAAGTTACATTGCTTTTAGGGGGACAAAAAAAATCTGAAAGGGAAAAACATCTCCGGGATATTGAATTGCAGGAAGCCGATATAGTAGTTGGAACGCATGCACTCTTTGAAGAGAAGGTGAATTATAAAAATCTTGGTATTGTGGTAATCGATGAACAGCACAGGTTTGGTGTAAGGCAAAGATCAAAATTGCAAAGTAAAGGTAAAACACCAGAGGTTCTTGTTATGAGTGCAACTCCAATTCCAAGGACTCTTACGCTAACAGTTTACGGCGACCTGGATGTTTCAGTTATTGATGAAATGCCGAAAAACAGGAAACCGGTTAAAACTGTTTTGCGCGGAGATG
>CBEPPX010000009.1:0-17438 GCA_965511205.1 uncultured Ignavibacteriales bacterium
TACATTCTGTACACTTATACTCAAAAACTGGCATTTTTCCTCTTATTATTTTTTAATTAAAAACGATTCGTTTTAAATAGCGAATTATTTTATTCTTCTAAATCTAAAAACTTCATAAGGCGGTTATGAGCATCTTCAGGTAAATCTACGTTGTACTTCCGGTAGCAATCAATAGTTATCTCAACCGATTTAAAATAGTTTTTACAATCTTCACATTCATCAAGATGAGCTTTTAGTGCAGCGCATTTTTCAGAGTTAAGGTCATCGCCAAGACTCTGGCAAACATACTTCATTACTTCTTTGCACTCTATTTTTTCTTTACTCATTTTATAAACGCCTGATTAAGTTCTTTTCTTAAAAAAGCTCTTGCTCTATGCAAACGAGATTTAACTGCAGGTACGGTAAGTTCGGCAACCTGTGCAGTTTCTTCAGTAGAGAGACCTTCAACATCCCTTAATAAAAATATCATCCTGTATTCAGGAGCAAGTTTATTAATTGCGCCATCAAGTTTTTCTCTTAATTCTTTATTCTCTGCCCCCTTGTACGGAATAGAACTCCAATCTGCAGTGTACTTCTCTTCAAACAAACCTTCATCATCATCAATCGAAACAAACTGCCTGCTTTTAATTTTTCTTGCCAGCATTAAACAATGATTAGTAACAATCCTGTATAACCAGGTAGATAATTTTGATTTCCCATCAAACTGGTGTAAAGATTTAATCATCGAGTAAAAAGTTTCCTGCATAATCTGCTCGGCTTTATCGCGATCTCTGCAAATTTTAAAAGCAAAATTATAGATAGTCTGTTCGTAATTTTTAACTACCTGTGCAAGAGCTTTTTTGTCGCCGGATTGCGCATCTGCAATTAGTTTTTTCTCATCCATTTGATAAGATGCAAGTATTTTTATATGGATTCTGTTTTCTGGTCATTTTTTTTAGTAGTTCAATTATTTAAGAGTATTACAATTTTGTGATTCTCTGGAAATACTTATAACTTTATCATTCCTTAAAAGTAGTTATAAATATACATTAATCTTATGCAGCAAAACAGAAACATTAAGGAAATAACAGTAAACAAATTGCTTACCGGAGTAAGCGAAGCACTTATTTTATCTTTTTTTAACCAGGAAAATTTTACCCGCTTAAAAGAGGGTGAGATCATCTATCAAGCCGGAGACGAAAGCAAGTATTTATATCTGCTGCTTAGGGGGGATGTAAAAATTAAATACCCCAGAGCTAATTACGTTAGCAACAAAAATTTTAACGATTTTTTTGGTGAAAAGGAAATTGTTGATGAAACCCGCCGGATATCATCAGCAGTTGCAAACAGCAATTGTCTTATATATAAAATTGAAAAGAAGCTTTTCAGAAAACTGATTGCAAGAAATCCAACCCTAAACTCCAATCTTGAAAATTACGGTGAGATAAACCTGCCCACGACAATATCCCAAGTTAAACCAACTTTCAATTTTAACGGCGCTTCCAAACCAATAAGTTTTAGAACTAGCAACAAAGCAATTAGTAATGAGCGGAAGGATAACATTGAAGCTGAAAATGCTGCAGAATTAACTCCTGAACCACCAGATTCCGGGATAAAAGAGGAGCCTGTTGGAACACTTTCGGAAATACAAGAAGAAGCGCCTGTCGAAAAAATAGAGTTTACTCCTAAACCTGGAGTGACAGAACCGCAGGAGATTGATGATTCAGAAATTGACTCTGATAATATTGATTTTGAGATTGACGCTGGCGATGCGGATCTTAAAATTGATCGGGATGATGCAGTTCTAAATATTGAAAATTTACCCGAACAGGATATTGAAGACGAGGAAGATGAAGTAATTGTAGAAGAGGAAAAAGATAATGATCTGATGGACAGGGAACAACTAAGGAAAGTGTTTGGGTGTATTGACGGAATTTACAGTGGCATGAAACTCATTGATACTGTAAAAGCAATAAAAAAATCTATCGCAGGATTAACTCAATCAGAAAGTGCAGAGCTCTTGCTTGTAGATGAAAGAATTTCGGAAATACGAAAGCTTATCGAAAAAGACGATTCTTATTCTGTTGAAAATTTTGTCCTCCCCGAAGGTCTGGCAGGTAATTGCGCTCTTCAGAAGAAAATTATTAATTACGACCGACCGACTGATGATTCACGTTTTGTTGCGAAAATTGACCAGCCCGGAAGTGCCCGGCTTAAAAGTATCCTCTACTTTCCGATAATTAACGAAGGTGGCGATACTATTGTGGTATTAGTCTTGGGTAGGGAGAGCAAAAAGTACACTGAAGACGAAATCACTTACATTACAATGGTTTCAAAGCAAATTGAGCGGGCAATTGTAAGAGCAACTGAAATAGAAGAGCTGTTGAAACAAGATAAATTATCGTTGAGCACCCGGCTCGAAAAATTTATTTTAAATGATATCAAATCTCCTTTAAAAATAATAAATAATTATGCCGAGTTATTGAGCCAAAAAAATCTACCCGAAGATGTGGATGAAGTTATAAGAATGCTGCAGAAGCAGGCACATTCAATTGAAGACCTTGCCAGTTCTATAATTAACTGCTCCAAAAATTGTTCTGAAGCTGAAACAAATAAAATACATTTTAATGAGCTTTTTGATGATTTGCTTGAGCTGCTATCAGAATACTGCGAGATGCGCGAAGTAAAGTTGTTCAAAAGGATCGGGGATGGTACTGTAGTAAATATAGACCGCTCAAAATATTATACAGCTGTTTTCCAGGTTATTAAAAATGCCTGTGATGTTTCGCAGGAAGGTGGGGTTGTTTATTTAAGCACAGAGCTTACAGACAGGTGGATGATACTGAATATCAGGGATGAAGGTCCTGGCATTCCTGAAGAAATTCAGGATAACATTTTCGAACCCTTTTTTACCGAAGGAAACGAAGCCGGGGAGGGCTTGGGATTATTGCTTGCAAAAAATATTATGGATGCTCACGAAGGTAAAATCAGTTTTGAAAGTTCTGCTGAAGGAACAACTTTTATTTTAAGTCTTCCGGTAGAAAATGATTCTGAAGAGCTTTAAACTTTTTTCATTTCTCAATTCTACTTCAAGAAATATTTATTAATAATGGATTACGATCTTGTAACAATCCTGGGTCCTACTGCAACCGGCAAGACACAAATTGCTGCACAGCTTGCATATGAATTTAACGCTGAAATTATTTCTGCGGACTCCAGGCAGGTTTACAGGGGAATGGATATTGGAACCGGTAAAGACCTTAAAGAATATGAAAGCAGGAATGTTAACTTCCACTTAATTGATATAGTTGATCCAGCTGATGAATATAATCTTTTCAGGTTTAGAAATGATTTTATAAATGTTCACCGGGAAGTTAAGAATAGAAACAAACTTCCTATTCTTGTTGGTGGGACAGGAATGTACCTTAGTTCCGTCTTACAAAATTATCATCTTCCCGAAGTTGACCACTCTGAAAAAGCGTTTGAATCTTTAAACACTTTACCTGTGGAGAAATTAAAAGAAATATTAATAAACCTGGGTCCAAAGCTTCATAACATGACTGACCTTGTTCATAAGGAGAGAATTATTGCTGCCATCCTTGTAGAAAAAGCACATCAGGAAAGTGAAAATGTTGATAAAAAAATAACTTCATTGAATATCGGAATAAAATCAGACCGGGAAGAAATAAAAAGAAGAATAACCAAAAGATTAAAAAAACGGTTTGATGAAGGAATGATTGAAGAAGTAAAAAAATTATTAAGTTCCGGAATTACGCATGATAAATTGAAATTCTTTGGGCTTGAGTATAAGTACATATCTCTTTATCTGGAAGAGCAAATTGACTACGAACAGATGTTCCAGGAATTGAACCGGGCAATTCACAAATTTGCAAAAAAACAAATGACCTGGTTTAGAAAAATGGAAAAAGAGGGTGTTGAAATTAATTGGTTTGAAGCAATGGATTACACCAAAGTAAAGAATTTTGTTACAGGAAAGCTGGGTAACAATGCCATCTTATCCTGAACTTGTTGAAGCTTACCTTAAAAGGCAATCTCCCAACCCATGGAAGCTTGAATGGATTGAAAAAAGAGGAATCAACAATGTTATAGTTGTGCCAGCTATTGCTGAGTTTGAAAACATGGAAACTTTACTAACCTCACTTGTTAATAATAAACCAGATTATTTTTCCAGTACCCTCGTAATTTTTGTGATCAACAACAAATCAGTAGTCAATAAGGAAGTTAAAGAATCGAATACTAAAAGTTTAAGATTACTTCGTTCAATTATACAACAAAAGGATATTGACAATTCGATAATACGGAAAGCAAGAGATTCAGGTTTGAGTATTGCTTTAATTGATGCCTCCTCAAAAGGAAAAGAGCTAAGCCAAAAAGCTAGCGGAGTTGGGTTTGCTAGAAAAATCGGTTTGGATTTTACATTAATTGCGTTCGATTATTCAATTAAGAAAAAGAAAATAATGATTTGGCTTGATGCAGATTGTAAAGTTGATGAGGATTATCTTTGCAAGGTTGTTGATGAGTTCAATAATAAAAACCTTTCTGCTGCTACGATTAATTTCTCACATGATGTTTCAGGAACGGGTGAGCTAACAAAAGCAATAATTCCTTATGAAATATTTTTAAGATACTATGTCCTCGGTTTAAAATATGCAAAGTCGCCTTATGCGTTTCATACGATTGGCTCAACAATAGCTGTTGATCACAATGCATATATTAAAGCAGGAGGGATGAATAAGAAAAAGGCGGCTGAAGATTTTTACTTTCTCCAGAAAGTGGCCAAGAATTATGAAATTAAAAAGATTATTTCAACAACAGTTTACCCTTCTTCAAGGCATTCGTGGCGTGTTCCTTTTGGAACGGGGAGAAGCGTTACAAGAATTTTATCAAATACTAGAAATGAATTTTTGCTATATGACCCGGTTGTGTTTGATGTTTTAAAAAACTGGCTGAAAATATTTAACGATAATAATATTAATGATACAAAACACCTAGTCAACGAAGCGGGTAAGATTAGTCAAGAGTTGAAAACTTTTTTATTACAAAGAAAATTTCCTGAGCAGTGGGATAGGATATTAAAGAACAGTAAAAACAGCAAACAGCTTCAATATCAAAAACAAAATTGGTTTGATGGATATAAAACTCTAAAATTGATTCATCATCTAAGAGATAGCGTATACCCTGTAATAAATATGTTTGAAGCAGTTGATAAGTTATTTTTAAATATTGGAATGAATGTCATCAAAAAAAGGGAATGTGAGAGTATTCCGGAATTGGCTGTACAAAAAGAATATCTTTATAAGTTAAGAGAGCATGACAACAAATAAATAAGCAATTTGCTTATATAAAACTTTATCTGCTATTTTAAACCTGGTTATGATTGTAAAATCTAAAATAGATGAAATAGAAAATTACCTTGTTGATGCTTCCAACACGAAAGGATTTTGTGATTCTGTTTATTTTCCAGAAACTGTTGATGATATTTTCCAGGTTTTAAAAGAAGCAAACCTAAGTAGAATTTCAGTTACAGTAAGTGGAAACAGAACAGGTGTAACCGGCGGAGGAGTTCCTGCAGGTGGTATTGTAATTTCCACAGAAAAGTTAAATAGGATAATTGATATTGATGAAAAAAACCGTTGCGTTGTTGTACAACCCGGTTTACTTCTTTCTGATCTGGAAAAAGCTATAAAGGAAAAAAATCTTTTCTATCCTCCCGATCCAACTGAAAAAAGCTGCTTCATTGGTGGTACTATTGCAACAAACGCTTCCGGAGCGAGAACTTTTAAGTACGGATCAACAAGAGATTATATTCTTGAATTGGAAATTGTATTACCCGATGGAGAATTATTATTTCTTAAAAGAAACGAAGTTTTCGCAAAAGATTTTTTGCTGACTCTAAAAACTGCAAAAGGAAAAATAATTAGGCTTAAGCTGCCTGATTATATAATGCCTCCCACAAAAAACGCAGCTGGTTATTACTGTAATAAGAATATGGATGCCGTGGATTTGTTTATTGGCTCTGAAGGAACGCTTGGGGTAGTTACAAAGATTAAATTAAAACTGCTCCCGTTACCTTTAAGTGAAATTTCTTGCATTCTTTTTTTTAATTCTGAACATAATGCTTTACAGTTTTTAACTGAAGCAAGAGATGAATCTTTCCAAAGTCGCAAACTAAATTCCAATGATACAATTGATGCAACTGCATTAGAATTATTTGATTGTAATTCGCTAAACTTTTTAAGAGATAAGTTTTCAAATATTCCTGCTGATGCAAAGGCTGCAATCTGGTTTGAGCAGCATTGTAATAAAGATGAAGAAACTTTGTTAGAAAAGTGGATTAACTTGTTTTTAAAATACGAAGGCAATGAAGATGAAGCGTGGTTTGCAATGACTGAAAAGGATAAGGAGCAAATCATTAATTTCAGGCATGCTATATCTGTAAACGTGAACGAATATATGGCCATAAATAATTTCCAAAAACTTGGAACGGATGCTGCAGTGCCTGATGATAAGTTTATTGATTTCTATTATGCAATTACGGATGAAGTGGAAAAGGAAAAGTTAGATTATGTAATTTATGGTCATGCCGGCAACTCACACCTCCATCTTAATATGCTGCCAAAGACTGAAAATGAGTTTGAGAAAGGAAAGCTGCTCTATATAAGCATTTGTAATAAAGCGATTAAACTTGGCGGAACTTTTTCTGCAGAGCATGGGGTTGGCAAAAACAAAAGAGAATATCTTGTGGAGATGTACGGTGAAGATAATGTAAACAAGATGCGACTGCTTAAAAAAACACTCGATCCAAATTATATTTTAGGTGTGGGAAATATATTTGTAAAAGAATGATTTGCAGCTATCAAGCTAAATTATTGACAGACTATTTTACAATTTTATAAGTCGTTCCCTCTTTTGAATCTTTAAGTTCAACACCAAGTGCTTTTAGTTCATCTCTTATCTTATCTGCAAGTGCAAAATTCTTTTCTTTTTTTGCTGTGATTCTCTCTTCAATCTTTTGATCAATATAATTGATATCCAAATCTTCACTCAAAGATTTATCCTCCACATCAAAATTTATTATTCCAAGAACACCAACTGCTGTTCTATCCAGGAATAATTTTACATTTTTAAAAAATTCAACGTTTACATTTTCTGTTTCAGCAATTGTACGGTTTACCTCTTTTGCAAAATCGAAGATAACTGCTACTGCCTGCGATGTGTTTAAATCATCATCCATCGCTTCAGTAAATTTTGTTTCAAATGTGTCAAAATTGAAATTAGGTTCTGTTCCACCGTTCTTATTTTCCCTTAACTCGTGCAGAATTGTATCAACAAGGTTTCTTAATTTTTCCAATCCTTTTTCCGCCGCATCGAGTAAGTCATCACTAAAATCTAAAGGTCCCCTGTAATATGCCTGCGAGAAAAATAGTCTTATTGCTTCTGCAGAATATCTATCGAGTACATCCCTGGCAGTAAAAAAGTTACCAAGCGATTTAGACATTTTTTCTTTATTAATATTAAGGAAGCCGAAATGAATCCAGTAATTAACAAACTGTTTGCCGTTTGCAGCTTCACTTTGTGCAATTTCATTTTCGTGATGAGGAAATATTAAATCGTTACCTCCGGCATGTATATCAAAAGTTTCGCCAAGATGACTGCAGCTCATCGCAGAGCACTCAATGTGCCAGCCGGGTCTTCCATTTCCCCATTCACTTTCCCAGTATGGCTCTCCTTCTTTTGCCTTTTTCCATAAAGAAAAATCGAGCGGATTTAACTTTTCTTCATTTATCTCAACCCTGGAACCTGCTTCAAGGTCATCTATATTTTTACCGCTAAGCTTTCCGTAAGTCTTGAATTTGTTTACATCGTAAAAAACATTCCCATCAACATTATATGCTGCGCCGCTATCCACCAGTTTTTTAATCATCGCTTTAATATCTTCAATATGCGCGGTAGCTTTTGGATACAGATCTGCTGGTTTTAATTTCAAACGTTTTATATCATAAAAAAAAGCTTCGGAATATTTCGTAGCAACTTCATCGTACGATATTTTATCACTGATCGATTTTTTAATTATCCGATCATCAATATCAGTCAGGTTCATTAAAAATTTTACTTTGAATCCTTTATACTCCAAATATTTTCTCAGGATATCTGCCATAACAAAAGTTCTGGCATTACCAATATGGAAAAAATCGTAAACTGTCGGTCCACATATATAAAATTTAACTTCGGAGGGATCGATAGGAACGAACTCTTCTTTCTTTTTGGTAAGGGAATTGTAAAGTGTTAACATTTTGGCTTATTAGTTAAAAATAATTGAATAAAAAATTAAAGTGATTGCAAATATAATTAATTATAATATTTAGGTGGATGTACTTTTTAGATTTTTTATCAATAGCTGCATATCCTCTGGTAAATCAGAACTAAAGCTAACCATTTTGTTAAAGTGAGGATGGGAAAAACCTAATGTTTTTGCATGAAGTGCCTGCCTTGGTATTATGTTCAATAAGTTTTGAACCCTGCTTTTTATTTTCGGAAATTCAGAGCCATACACTATTTGCCTGCCACCGTAAGTAGCATCTCCGAATACAGGCTTGCCAATACTGGAAAGGTGAACCCTGATTTGATGAGTTCTGCCGGTTTTAAGATTTAGTTTTATATACGATGTAAACTCAAATTCTTCTATCACTTCATAATATGTTAGAGCAGTTTTTCCATCACTCTGGCTGGTAGTAAATTTCTTGCGGTCTTTTTTACTCCGTGCAATGTTATGTGATATTTCACCTTTGCTATCAGGAAATATTCCCCAGCAAACCGCATGATATTCTCTTTCCGTAGTATGCCTGGAAAACTGTTCAGCAATTTTTGCATGAGTCCAATCATCTTTAGCAACTACAAGAAGCCCGCTGGTATCTTTATCCAGCCGGTGAATAATGCCGGGTCTGCCTGCCCGGTTTGTATCACTAAGCTTATTTGAATAATGAAGCAACGCGTTTACTAATGTCCCCGTATAATTTGCGTAAGCAGGATGAGCAACCATTCCTGCAGGCTTATTAACAATAAGTAAGTATTCATCTTCATAAACTATATCAAGAGGAATATCTTCAGGAATAACATCTTCAGGACGCGGGCTTATAGGTTGGACAGCCTCAATTATATCGTTAGGCTTCAGTTTATAATTTGCCTTAACAATCTTTCCGTTTACTTTAACAAGATCGGCTTCAATTAGTTTTTGAACTTTAGAGCGGGTAGCATTTTCAATGGAGTTCGTTAAGAAAAGGTCTATACGTTCTTTCTTCTTTCCTTCCGGTACTTCAAATCGATATTTCTTTTCCTTTATCAGTTTCACCATTGGCTGTTTTATCATTTTTATTCAATTTTTCAACATCTAACTTTGCTTCTTGAACCTGTTGGATAATATCTTCTGATTCTTTTTCAATTGATTCTTTATCTTCACCTGATTCAACCTTAGAATGATGCCTGTAGAAAAAAATTAATATTAAAACGCCAATAGTAACCGATGCATCAGCAATATTGAATATCGGCCACCTATCGTAATCGCGTCCCAAAATCGAGAAGTTGAAAAAATCGAAATCGAAAAAATCTACAACCTTACCATAAAACATCGGTGCATAGTCATAAATTATTCCGTAAAACATTCTATCAATTAGATTACCAATTGCACCGCCCAGAATCATTGCAATGGCAATTCTTAAACTAAGTGATTTTTCCCTTGCTAAATAAAGATATACCAGCAATCCAATGCTGGCAACTAATGAAAACAGCGAGACCCAAAGTTTAAAATCTGAACCGGGATTGAAACCGAATGCCATCCCGGGGTTTTCGATAAAGGTTATTTTGAAAAATTCACCAAGCACAGAAATAGACTCACCGAAGTACATTCCTTCCAGTTCTAAATTCAAAAAAGGAATGGTTATACCCTTGATATAAATCTTGCTAAGCTGGTCGGTTATTATAACTGCTATTGTAAAATATATTACTCTCAATGTTTTTTTTGCTCTGAGTTAAATTCATCAGTAACTGGAATTAAAACTCTTTGGCTTTCCTTACTTTGTTTATAAAGAAATAAGATAAAACAAATAACCCCGGCGGTTATTGCAAGATCGGCAAAGTTAAAAATATAAACTCCATACGATTTGTTTAAAATAAAAATACTGAGTAACCGCATGTCTATAAAATCAACAACTCTGCCGTAAAACAAAGGTGCATAATCGAACAGCAACCCGTAAAACATTTTATCTATAAGATTGCCAATTGCCCCGCCAAGTATTAAAGCGATTGCAACTCTTAATATTAGTGCTTTATTTCTTACGATGTATAAGTAAACCAGCAAACCAACACTGGCAATAAGTGAGAATAATGAAATCCACAATTTAAAATCTGAACCGGGATCAAAACCAAATGCCATCCCGGGATTCTCTACCAGGGTAATATGTAAGAAATTATTGAATAAAGGAATGCTTTCCCCAACGCTTAATCCTGAATTTACTGGTTCGAAAAAAGGAATTGCGAATCCTTTGATATAAAGCTTTGAAAACTGGTCTGCCAGAAGGACCAGGAATGAAATAATAATTACTTTCAACCTAAATCCATTCCCTTCGGTAAAGCAATAAATATTAAATTATGTTCTACAACTTCAATATCTATTACATCTTCTCCTGTCTTTGTTTAATTGGAAGACAATGCTGGCTGTGTGGTACGGCTTCCAGTCTTTCTTTTGGAATTAACGGGCAGGTTCCGCATAAGTTCTGTGGTTCTTCAATACACTCAACGCAAATACCGTAAGTGCCGCTGTCAATTCTTTTCAGTGCATCTTCCAGGTAGCCAAGAAATTTATTTTCTCTCTGGGCGTATAGAAAAGTTTTTTCTCTTTCCATTGCATCAGTTCCCTGTTCAGCCATGTGCAGGGAATAAGGAGAATTTTCATTTATATATTCGCCAGTAGTGGGATCTAACATTTGTTCTTTAAGATTTTGAAGCTGCTCAATAATTTCGTCCCGTTTCTCCATTATAACACTCTTGAAATGTTCAAGATCCTTTTTACCGTAACCTTTTATCTTTTTAATTGCTTTTGCACGTGCTTCGGCAATTGAAATTACGTCCTCCATTGTCTTTTCTTTCTTTGCTCTGGATCGTACTGCAGTAGTTTTTTTCAATGGTTTTGTAACTTTTTTCTTGATCGTAGTTGATTTTTTTGTCGCAACAATTTTCTTAGCAACAGCTTTTTTCGCAGTTGTTTTTTTCTTTGGTGTGGATGTTTTAGTAGTTTTCTTTTTTGTTGTTACTTTTCTACTGACAGCTTTTTTTGCAACTGTTTTCTTTTTAGGTGCTACCTTTTTAGTAACTATTTTCTTTACAATTGATTTTTTCTTAGGGCCGGCTTTACCTGCCGTTTTCTTTTTTGTCACTTTTTTCTTAGTTGTTTTCTTTGCCATTTCATTAACTCCTATGTTTAAAAACTTATCTTTTTAATATTAATAGAACATGTTTGTTCCCCAATTTCCCAATCCTGTTTAAAGCCTTTGGTTTCATTTCCATTGCGTTCCAGGCATTCAGCTAAAGTTTCATTTGAAATATATTGATTGAAAGCTTCAACAGCATCAATAATCAGTTCGCTGCCGGAATAATAGATTTTTATTTTGTCTGTTACCTCAAATCCTGCATCTTTCCGCATGTTTTGCACCCTGTTAACAAATTCTCTTGCAAGTCCTTCGGCAATAAGCTGCACATCGAGTTCTTTATCAAGAGCCACTGTTACAGTGCCGTCGCTTTCCACTGCCCAACCTTTTATTTCCGAACTAACTACTATAATATCTTCTTTTGTAATTGTCAATTCAGAATCATCTATCAAAAGAGGAATTTCGTCTCCTGCTTCCAGTTTCGATATCTCGATTTTACTTAAAGCAGTAATAGCTACCGCAACTTGTTTAACCTGTTTACCAAATCGGGGACCAATCGATTTGAAATTAGCTTTAGCAGATTTATGTACGATTTCAGAATCATCTTCAAGGATAACAAGCTCTTTTATATTTACCTCATCAAGTATAACATCTTTCATCAAAGCCAGCGCTTCGCGCATCCCTGCTTCAATAGCAACCATTATTTTTTTAAGCGGCTGTCTTACTTTCAGGTTTTCCTTTGCGCGCATCGCCCTGGTTAAATAAACAACTCTTTGGGCGACATCCATTTTTAATTCCAGCTCTTTATCCGTTTTCCCAACTTTTGGGTACTCTGAAAGGTGTATTGATTCATTACTTTCTTTACCGGTTACAGAGTTAAGATTCTGATAAATCTCTTCAGATAGAAAAGGTATAAAGGGTGAGGTTAGCTTACAGATTGATTCCAGGCATTCATACAATGTTTGGTATGCTGCAAGTTTGCTTTCGTTCATTTCAGATTTCCAGAAACGCCTGCGGCACCTTCTTACATACCAGTTAGAAAGTTGATCAACAGTAAAACTTGATACGGCTCTTGCAGCTTTTGTAATTTCGTAACTATCCATTAATTTTTCATATTCATCAACAAGAGAGTTAAGTCGCGAAAGTATCCACCTGTCAATTTCTTCTCTTTTTTCAAAAGGAACAGGAACTTCGTTGTAGTTAAACTTATCGATGTTAGCATAAAGAGCAAAGAAAGAATAAGTGTTTAACAGTGTTCCAAAAAATTTTCTTTGAACTTCAATAAGTCCTTCTTCATCAAAAAGTGTAGTGCGCCATGGCGGACTGTTCGTAATTAAGTACCATCTTGTTGCATCTGCACCATATTTTTCAAAGAGCATAAATGGATCTACCGTGTTGCCCTTTGTTTTAGACATCTTTAATCCTTTTTTATCAAGGATAAGCTCATTAACTATGATATTTTTAAAGGCAACGCTATCAAAAAGCATTGAAGAAATTGCATGAAGTGTATAAAACCAACCCCTTGTTTGATCAATTCCCTCGCTTATAAAATCTGCAGGAAAAGCATTCTTTTCGAACCACTCTTTATTTTCAAAAGGATAATGATATTGTGCAAAAGGCATAGAGCCGGAATCGAACCATACATCGATTAATTCTGGGGTACGTCTAAATATTTTTCCTTCTTTCTCGAATAAAATTTTATCAACAAACGGTTTATGAAGATCTAATTCTTCAATTTCGCTAACAGGTTTACGTTTGCCGTTCTCTTCAATATATCCTTCTTTCAATTCAGCAATGCTGCCAATGGCAAACAAATCACCATCATCACTTACCCAAATTGGCAAAGGAGTTGCCCAAAACCTGTCGCGCGAAAGAGCCCAATCTTTATTTTCCTCAAGCCAGTTTCCAAAACGACCTGCACCAACTTCAGGCGGCTGCCAGTTGATAGTTTTATTCAGCTCTATCATCCTGTCTGCAATGGAGGTAGTTCTAATGAACCACGATTCGCGGGCATAGTAAATTACCGGGACATCCTCGTTACGCCAGCTAAACGGGTAAGTATGAGTTATTGTTTCTTTTTTATAAAGCTTGCCTTCCTGCTTCATCTTATAGATGATACCTTTATCAGCATCTTTAACAAACTGCCCTGCAAAATCTGTTACCTCTTCGGTAAACAATCCTCCGCGCGTTACCGGCTGCATCATTGGCAAATCGTATTTCTTTGATAGATCGTAATCATCAGCTCCAAACGCCGGGGCAATATGTACAATTCCAGATCCATCTTTAGTGCTTACAAATTCAGCTGTGCATACATAAAAAGCTTTTTTATTAACTTTTACATAATCAAATAACTGTTCGTACTCAATTCCTTCCAGCTCGCTTCCCTTTACTTTTTCAAGAACTTCATAATCACCATCTATAACTGAAAGAAGTTCCTCGGCAAGAATAATTTTCTTTTCTTTATTTAATACCTTCACATAAGTAATATCTGGTCCAACAGCCAGGGCAACATTGGAAATCAATGTCCAGGGAGTTGTTGTCCATACAAGAAAATATTCGTCAGAATTTTTTAGTTTGAAAAGTGCATAAACAGATGGATCCTTTGTTTCCCTGTAACCTAAAGCCAGTTCATGCGCTGAAAGTACGGTTTCTGATTGAGGATCCTGTGGAACGATTTTGTAATCTTTGTATATAAGCCCTTTATCAAATAAAGTTTTAAGCGCCCACCAAACTGATTCAATATAATTATTTGTTAAAGTTATATAGGCAGAATCAAGATCGACCCAGTAGCCCATCCGGGTTGTCATTTTTTCCCAGAGGTCTAAATAAGTAAAAACACTGTCGCGGCATGCCTGGTTATATTTTTCAATTCCAAAATCAATTGCTTCACTCTTATGTTTTATTCCTAACTTTTTCTCCACCTCAATCTCAACCGGCAGACCGTGAGTATCCCATCCTGCTTTTCTTTCAACTCTGTAGCCCTTTAATGTTTTATAACGGCAGACAAGGTCTTTGATTGTTCTGGAAATAACATGATGGATACCGGGTTTTCCGTTTGCAGTAGGAGGTCCTTCGTAGAAAGTGAAAGGTTTTTTTTCTGACCTCGAAGATATACTCTTTTCAAAAATTTTATTCTCCTCCCAGAATTTGAGTATCTCCTTCTCAATTTCGGGATAACCAGCGGTATCTAAATTTTGCTTAAACATTTATATAATAATCATCCATTAGTTCACATCGGGCAGTTACAGTTCTTCGTAACGTTTAATCAATTCTTTTTCTGCCTGGATAAATTCTTTTAATTCGCTTTCAATTCGTTCTTTTTTTAGTATTGTATTCTTGGCATTTGAAGTGGCATCAAAAATTATCTTATCAGATTTTGTATATGCTTCTCTTAAAACTAATTCAGCTTCTTTCTTCGTATCTCCTGCTGAAGCTTCCAGGAGTTTAACTTTTTCCGTAAGTATTAAAGCTTGTTTTTCGCCTGCAAGAATTTCCTGTATTGCCATTCCAAAAATTCCCATAGAACCAAGTGTTATATTCCGCAAACTGAATAAGATCAGGTTTTCCGTAAGCAATTCGTTGGCGCTAAAATAATCACTAAAAAACATTATAAGAACCATACTTACTGCTGTAACGGAAACAATAACCGCGAATATTACTTTACCTCCATGATGCCAGCCAAGAGTGCGGTTAATGTACCAACCGCTGGCAAAGCAAAAAACTGACAGTACAAACCAAACTGCAAAATTTTGTTCACCAAAATTGAACAGGTCTGTATTCAGAAAGTTTGATGAGAAGATAAGCAGACCCAGCAAAGTGGGAGTCGAATAATTTGCCAATGCATTTTTTATCATTGTATTCTCTTTATTACTTCTTTCATTATCAAAGTCATTTTAGGTTCAGCTTTCATAGCTGTCGCAATTATTTCTTCTACGTTAACCGGTTTTAAAGAATCAGGAAAACACTCATCAGTTACAATACTAACTCCCAAAACTTTCATTCCCATATGATTTGCAATTATGTTTTCAGGGATTGTAGACATTCCAACCACATCTGCTCCAATAGCTCTTAAAAATCTGTACTCAGCTTTTGTTTCCAGATTAGGACCCGGAACAGCAACATAAATTCCCCGCTGGACTTTAATTTTATTTTCCAGAGCAAGTTCTTCGGCTAGTTCAATCAGTTCCTTGCTGTATGGTTCACTCATATCGGGGAACCGTGGTCCAAAGTCATCTTCATTTTTTCCGATGAGCGGGTTATCACCAAGAAGGTTTATATGATCGCTCATCAGCATAACATCGCCCCGTTTATAAATCGGGTTCATTCCGCCGCAAGCATTGGAAACCAGCAAAGTATTTACACCAAGGAATTTCATCACCCTTACCGGGTAAGTAATTTGTTTCATCGAATAACCTTCGTAGTAATGAAACCTGCCCTGCATTGCAACAACGTTTTTACTATTAATAGTTCCAAATATTAATTTACCGTGATGCGATTCAACGGTTGATAGAGGAAAGTGCGGGAGGTTTTCGTAATCTATTTCGTGCTTTACATCAATCTCTTTTACAAGACCGCCCAAGCCGGTACCAAGGATTATTCCTACAGGATATTCGTCTTTGGTAAACTTCCTTATAACATCAATAGTTTCATTTATTTTTTTGGTTAAGTCGCTCATAATCTTTTCTACAGAAGTTTATTTACAATATCATCTACATCAATATCAACATTTTCCTGCGATTCAGTCTTTCTCGGTTGAACCGGTTCATCCCCTGCTTCCTTTACTTTGCTCTCTAAAAGATGTGCCTGGGAATTTATGATCGATTTTAATCTGGCAATAATTAAATCTCTTTCTTCCCTAAGATTTACCACGGCATTGCGAATATCGTTTGCTTCCTGCTTTGCATTTTCCAGCATTTGTGAAGCTTTAATTTCTGCCTCTTTCATCATCAGGTTGGTTTGTTTCTTCGAAGATTCAAACGCTTTGGAAGATGATTCCTGCGCCTTAAGCAAAGTGCTCTGCAGGTTTTTTTCTATACTCCGGAATTCAGCAACACGCTCATTAAGAGATTCAACTTCTCCCTTAAAGCTTTCGTTTTCCTGGATAAGCGAATCAACATCACTTGCAATTTTATCCAGGAACGCCTGCACTTCTTCGGGATCGAAACCCCTTAGTGATTTAGTAAATTCCTGTTTTTTAATTAGTAGGGGAGAAAGTTTCATAACTGCTCCTGTTGTTTGGTATATTTTCTCGATCCAAAAATAGCTGAACCGATTCTTAACATAGTAGCCCCTTCTTCAATAGCTATTTCAAAATCGTTTGTCATTCCCATGGATAGTTCACTTAAGTTAAATCCATAACCATTTAATTTATCTTTTAATTTACGCAATTCGCTAAAACTTTGCCTGATAATTTTTTCATCATTTGTAAAGGGAGCCATTGTCATCAAGCCGATAAGATTAATATTCTCGAGAGATCCGCAATGCCGGGCAAGTTCTGTTAAATTGTCTTCGCCTTCAGCCCCCGATTTGCTCTCTTCAAAAGATGTTTTTACTTCAAGTAATATCTTCTGCACCTTACCTAATTTAGCTGCATGTTTATCTATTTCATCCACAAGGGAAACTGAATCAACTGAATGAATGAATGAAGCAGCATTTACAACATATTTTACTTTGTTACGCTGCAGGCCGCCAATAAAGTGCCAGGTAACTTTATCACCCAAAATATTGTATTTATCTCTTAATTCCTGCGCTTTGTTCTCACCAAAATCTGTGAGCCCCAAATCATTTGCAATGTTAATTGCATCAACAGCATACGTCTTCGAAACAGCAATAAGTTTAATCTTTTCGGGATCCCGATTTAGTTCATTGCATTTAGATTGAATGCGCTCGTTTAATATCTTTAAATTTTCTGCAATCATATTAAAATTAAGGTTGTGAATGTATTGGTTTTACCATCAAAAATCAATGTTAGCAGTTACTTTTAAGCATTCAAATCATTTTATATGAACAGATTGATTA
>CBEPPX010000010.1:0-15905 GCA_965511205.1 uncultured Ignavibacteriales bacterium
GTTGTTCCGCTTGGTTGTAGTGTCCAGGTTGTTCCGCCGTTTGTTGTTCTAAGGATTGTGCCAATACTACCTACAACCGTCCCATTATTTGCATCTGTAAAGGAGACGCTAAACAACCAGGCACCTGTCCCACTTGTTTGTAGTGTCCAGGTTGTTCCTCCGTTTATGGTTCTGAGGATTGCGCCATTATTACCTACAACCGTCCCATTATTTGCATCTGTAAAGGAGACACTCCGCAAATCGTGAGTTGTTCCGCTTGGTTGTAGTGTCCAGGTTGTTCCGCCATTTGTTGTTCTAAGGATTGTGCCATTCCTACCCACAGTCGTTCCGTTATTTGCATCGGTAAAGGAGACACTCCATAAACGGTTTGATGTTCCGCTTGATTGTAGTGTCCAAGCTGTTCCGCCGTTTGTTGTTCTGAGGATTGTTCCATAATCAGTAACAGCCCAGCCAACTGTTGGCGAAATAAAATTTACACCGTAAATCCGATTACCTTGTGGCAATGGATTTTGCCAAAACCAACCTTGTGGAAAGATTTGCGAAGTGAGAGAAAGAAATATAATTGATATAAAATAATACTTTCTCATTGTTACCCAAGTTTAATTTTACCAAACGTAAGGAAATTTTGAAATGAAAGCAACAAGAATTTTCAAAAATTCAATTTAGCTAATTGAAAAGGCGATGAATTCCGTTAAAGAATCTTACAACAAAAAAGCTTAAATTAAATGCTGTAAATTACTATTTACTAATAGGTTGCTAATGCAGATCGTCATTTTCGAGGATGAAAAATATATTAACTTTGAGCCGCTTATTTATTACAGACCGGTTTACGAACTGGTGTGCGGTGCAAGCACTTTAAGAGAGAAAATAGAGCGTGCATACCCTAACTTAAAAGTTGCGCTTCATTGCAGAAAATATCTTGAAGAATTGGTCAAATCTCAAAATCCTTCAAATCAAGTAAATAATTTTTCTGAAAACGAAGTCCTGTTTATTAACGGAAGAATTGTTGCACCGGAAAATCTATCCGAGATGATATCACCAACACTTTCGGAAGATAAAGTTTTCAAATCTAATGGAACAATTGTAGCTGCAAGAATTTCAGGAGATAGACTAAAAAACTTTATTGGTAAAGAAATTCTTACAATTGAAGATTTTGATGGCATTCCATCAGAAGAAGTTGAACTTACTTGTGCAGAATACCTATGGGACTTAGTTTACCTGAATGGCGAAGAACTAAAAAGAGATATAGCATTCCTTTCCACTAAAAATAATGTTTCAGGGACTAATTTAGAAGATGTGAATTACGCCGGTGTTCACTTCACAAAACCGGAACAGGTTTTTATAAACGATAATGTTGATATAAAACCGGGTGTTGTGCTGGATGCTTCAAAAGGTCCTATCTATTTAGATAAGGACGTTATCATCTTTCCTAACGCTGTTATAGAAGGACCGGTTTATATAGGTGAGTCTTCCAAAATAAAAAGCTGTGCAACCATTTACGAAAATGTTAGTGTTGGAAAAGTTTGTAAAGTTGGCGGCGAAATTGAGGACTCAATAATTATGTCTTACTCAAACAAACAGCATTCAGGATTTTTAGGACATTCATATCTTGGAAGTTGGGTAAATATTGGCGCCGATACAAATTGCAGCGATCTGCAAAATAATTACGGTACAATTAAGGTGCAGGTAAACGGAAGACATATAGATACTCGCAGGCAATTCGTTGGTTTGATGATGGGAGATCATTCCAAAACTGCTATTAATACTATGTTCAACACGGGAACTGTTGTTGGTTTTTCGTGCAATGTTTACGGCGAAGGTTTTCCACCAAAATATATTACATCCTTTGGATGGGGAGGAAGTTCATCCGTTAGAGAATATAAACTTGCAAAAGCAATTGAAACTGCAAAAGCAGTATTTGAAAGAAGAGATAAAATTTTTAGCAACGAAGAAGAAAATATATTTAACACAATCTTCAACCTTACAAAAGAAGATCGTGGGAGAAGAGGATATTAGTGGAAGAGACACCTAAATTGGAGTATCATACAGTAAAAGGACTTTATGAAGGCGTCCGCGGTCTGGCAGTAAAAATTCTTAACCGTGTTGAGAGGACAGATGCTTACCTGGAAAGACTGCTTGATAGCGAGATGCGAAACTCTGAACTTAAAGGACAGGACAAAGCGCTTCTTTACGAAATTGTTCATGGCGTAGTTAGGTGGATGGGACGGCTCGATTGGATTCTTAACGGTTTTTATAAAGGTACTTTTTCAAAAGCCATTCCTAATATGAAGAACGGGCTTAGGGTTGCACTCTACCAGGTAATGTTTTTGGATAGAGTTCCTGATTATGCAGCTGTTAACGAAGTGGTGGAGTTTGTTAAACGGCTCCAGGGGCAAAAACCTGCGGATCTTGTTAATGCTGTGCTGCGCAATATTATCAGGAATAAAAATTCTATCAGGTATCCCAACCCGGAAGAAGATCTGATTGGATATTTAAGTTCTTATTATTCTCACCCTTCCTGGATGGTTAAAAGGTATGTAGAAAGATTTGGGCGTGAAGAAACTGAAAAGCTGCTCTTTGTTAATAACGAAAAACCTTTCCTTACACTTCGGGTTAATTCGATTAAAGTTCAACCGGATGAATTTAAAACATTACTCGATTCCGTTAACCTGCGATATAATAACGGTAAATATTTACCCGAATTTTTAAAACTTCAAAATCTTACTAATATTACCGCATGGGAATATTTTGCCAAAGGTCATTTTAATATTCAGGATGAAAGCGCAGGGCTGGCTTGCCGCCTGTTGCAGGTAAGAGATGGAATGCGTGTACTCGATTTATGCGCTGCTCCCGGTGGAAAGACTGCATACATTGCTGCTTTAATGCATTCGCAGGGTGAAATTTTTGCAATAGACAGATTTGAAAGCAGGTTAAAACTGCTGCAAAAAAATATGGATAGGTTAGGACTAAATTGTGTGAGAGCTGAAGTTGCCGATGCATTAACTTATGAAGGTGAATTGTTCGATAGAGTTCTTGCAGATGTACCCTGTTCCGGCACCGGCACACTTTCTAAGAAACCGGATATAAAGTGGAAAAAAGATTTATTCGATATAAGAGATTTGAATAAGATACAATATAAGCTGCTATGCAAAGCCGCAGAACTCGTGAAGCCGGGAGGTGTAGTTGTTTACAGTACCTGTTCAATTGAACCGGAAGAAAATTTTGATATAGTTGAAAAATTCCTGGCTAACAATCCGGAATTTGAGTTGGAGAGTGCAAAGGATAAATTCCCGGATGAAATTCTTGATGAAAACGGATGTGTTCAAACACTTCCGCATAAACATAACTTGGATGGAGCGTTTGCGGCTAAGCTTGTAAGAAAAAACTAAACATTTAATTTTTCTCATTTAATGGATAAGTTAAGATAAATTTACCGGGTTAAATTATGCTAGATAAATTTGCTGAAGAACTAAGGCAGGCACGCGAAGAAAACGAAATAACGTTACAGCAAATGGCTGCCAAAACAAGGATTGATATCAAATTCCTTGAAGCAATTGATAATGGAAATTTTTCTTTCCTTCCAACTATTTATGTTCGCGCATTTATTAAACAATATGCCAAAACAGTTGGGCTTGATGAAGAAGAAACTATAAAGAAGTATGAGGCTGCAAAGCAAGGAAAGCTGCCTGAAAAAGTGAAAGTGGAAGAAAAAAAAGAGGAAAAGAAAGAACCTGTTGAAGAGAAAAATCACAAACCTGAAAAAAAACAAGCACAACCACTTCAAACTTTTACTGATATAACTGAGACCCAAACCGAAGACGACTCTGGTAAAAAGAAAAGGGCAATGATGACCGGTGGCGCAGTGGTTGGTGTAGTTGTGATTGCAATTTTAATTTACATGTTTTTTTTCCAGGACAGTTCGCAGATAATCGTTGAAGAAAAACCGTACGAAGAAGTACTTGAAGAATCAACACAACGTTATGTTGAAGAAGAAATAGTTGATGATGAACTAACTTCTACTGTAAGTACAGATAGTTTATCTCTTCAGATTATAAATACAGACTCAAGAGATACTTCCTGGATCCTGGTTATATCCGATAACATTATAAAAGAAGATTACCTGATTTATCCCGGCTCCGGAAAATCCTTTAAAGCCGGAAACAATTTTAAATTTACACTTGGTAATTCCGGCGTAATTCGGCTAGAATTGAACGGAGAAAACCTTGAGTTCGAAGGGAGACGAAAATCGGTTAGGCACTTCAAGCTTGATAAGAACGGGCTGGAACGATTGTATTCACCCCCAAATTTAATACAAGATTAAATGTCTGCAGATATTAAACAGAGATTAGAATCACTTAAGAATAAAATTAGGGATCACGACTATAAGTATTATGTGTTAGCAGATCCTATTATAAGTGATGAAAAATATGACATGCTTGTTAAGGAACTGGAAAAACTTGAAAGTAAGTATCCTGAATTAATTACCCCGGACTCTCCCACTCAAAGAGTTGGAAAAGATCTTACAAAAGATTTCCCGCATGTTACACACAAAATTCCAATGCTTAGTCTTGCCAACACTTATAATGAAGAAGAGCTTTTTGATTTTGATAAACGGGTAAGGAATTTACTTCCTGAAAATGAAAAAGTAGAATATATAGTTGAGCTTAAGATTGATGGTGCATCGGTAAGTATAAATTATGTTGATGGAGTGCTGAAAACAGCTGCTACCAGGGGCGATGGGACAATTGGCGAGGAAATAACAACAAATGTTAAAACTATGCGTTCTATTCCTTTGCGATTAAGAAAAGATGTTTCTGATTCATATAAACTAAATGATTTTGAAGTGCGCGGCGAAATTTTTATGAATATTGATGAGTTTGAAAAACTGAATAAAGAGAGATCAGCAAGTGGTGAAAAATTATTTGCTAATCCTAGAAATTCCGCTGCAGGAACACTTAAGATGCAGGATCCAAAAATTGTTGCTAAAAGACCACTTAACAATTTCATATATTCTCTTATAAGTACTGAAGATAATCTTGAGACTCTTCAAAAAAACATGGATGTTCTTAAAAAACTTGGATTCAGGGTTAATCCAAATTGCAAAAAGTGCAAAAGCATTAAAGATGTAATTAAAGTTTGCAAAGAATTTGAATCACTTAGAGATAAACTTGAATATGAAATAGACGGTGCGGTTGTTAAAGTTAATTCGATTAAGCAGCAGAATTTACTTGGAAACATTGCAAAATCTCCAAGATGGGCTGTAGCATTTAAATTCAAAGCTAAGCAGGCATTTACTGTTATTAATAAAATAGTTTGGCAGGTAGGAAGAATCGGCGCCGTAACACCTGTTGCAGAACTGGAACCGGTTTTGCTTGCCGGCTCTACAATAAGCAGGGCTACTTTACACAATTTTGATGAAATTGAAAGAAAAGATATACGTGTAAGAGACAAAGTTGTGATAGAAAAAGGAGGAGATGTAATTCCCAAAGTAGTTTCGGTTGTACTTACTGAAAGACCTGCACGAAGCCGCGCTACTAAGCCGCCGGATGAATGTCCTGTTTGCAGCACTAAATTATATAAGCCGGAAGACGAGGTTGCTTATTATTGCGAAAATCACTTTTGCCCAGCACAGGTAAAAGGGCGGCTCGAACATTTTGCTTCGAGAGGAGCAATGGATATTGAAGGACTTGGTGTTTCTTCGATAGATGTTTTTGTTGAAAAGGGTTTTTTGAATACTTATGCTGATATTTATAAACTAAAAAATTTGCGTTCAAAATTGATTGTTATGAAAAGAATGGGTGAAAAAAGTGTTGACAATCTTTTAAATGCAATTGAGTTAAGCAAACAAAAACCGTTTGATAAAGTTCTATTTGGCTTGGGTATAAGGTATGTGGGTACGGGTGTTGCCTCAAAACTTGCCAGGCATTTTAAATCATTAGATAACATTCTGAAAGCTAGCGAAGAGGAAATGACGGAAGCAGATGAAATAGGAGATAGTATTAGCAGCAGTGTAAAAACATTCTTCAACAGTAAAAAAAATCTTAAAATTATTAATGAGTTAAAAAAAGCCGGTTTGAATTTTAAGTTAAGAGATGATATATATGAGAAACAAAATGAAACTGCTTTTACAGGAAAAACTTTTGTTCTTACAGGAACACTAAGCAAGTATTCACGCGATGAGGCATCCGCAAAGATCACAGAACTTGGTGGTAAAGTTACCTCCAGTGTTACAAATAAAACTGATTATCTTATCGCCGGTGAAAAGGCAGGTTCAAAGTTTACGAAGGCAAGTTCGTTTGGGATTAATATCTTAAGAGAAACCGATTTTATTGATTTATTAAATGAAGCCGTTAATAAATGATGGGTCCTATAAAAGAGCAAGTAGCTAAATTTATTATAAACCAGAAACTGAAAGAGCATAAGTTCAGTGAACTGGATTTCTCCAGGATTTTTAAACGCTCCTACTCATACCTTGTATTGATGCCCAAAGATGATAAGGATTTTAGATATGCAGTTGAAGTTTTGAATTTTTTAAGGGAATCGAAAAAAAATGTAACTGCTATGACCGACGATTTCAGGGTTAGTCTTCTGCCCACTGCATTTAAAGTAAGTTCAGTTGGACATGGAATTAATGATAAAACAAAACTGGAATTACCAGCTAAAAAGTTATTAAACCAGCTTAAGAAAGTGCAATTTGATGTTGTGATTGATACTAACAGGCAGGAGGTGTTGTTTTATAACTTTATAGCTAATGTTATTAATTCTCCTGTGCGGATTGGTTTTTCCGGGAAAAATGCTGATAAGTATTTTAACCTGCAGGTTGCAAATAATAAAAACGAACCTGAAATTTCTTATCAGAATTTATTAAATTGTTTAAAAATGTTTTAAGGTATTTGAATGAATTTTGAAATAAAAAAGGAAAATGATATTACAATCTTCAAATTAAATGAAGAACGGCTTGACACCAGCATATCGGGACTCCTTAAGGGAGAGTTTACTCTTCTCTTAAAAGTAGAAGGTGCCAGTAAGTTTATTCTTGATTTAAGTGAAGTTAAAAGCTGCGACAGTTCCGGCTTAAGCGCTATACTTGTTGCTAACAGAATTCTTAATACAAATAACGGGCATATGAGATTAGCTGCACCGTCTGAAAAAGTTTATTCATTAATTAAAATTACACAGCTGGATCGTGTGCTGCCTGTTTTCGATACCGTTGCCGATGCATTTGATGACTTAAAAAAAATCAATTGATTTTTCTTTAAAATTTTTTTTAATATCATAAAAGCATCCGATAACTAAAAAGGATGCTTTTTTTATTATCCAACATAAATTGTTCATTACTTTTAATAACTGAGTTAGAAAACATCTTCAGAATTTGGAAACCAGCATAATTGATTATATAATTATCATCACTTACCTGCTTGGAATTGCAATTTGGGGTATAATTTCAGGAGGTAAACAAAGAACCGCTAAAGATTATTTTTTAGGAGCAGAGAAAATTCCATGGTGGGCAGTTTGTTTTTCTATAGTTGCCGCAGAAACCAGCACGCTTACGTTCATTTCTATTCCGGGACTTGCTTACTTAACTAATCTTAACTTTTTACAGGTTGCTTTAGGATTTTTATTAGGGAGAATAGTTGTCGCACGGCTTTTCCTGCCAGCATATTTTAAAGGCGAGCTAAAAACCGCATACACATTTCTTGAAATCAGGTTTGGAGGAAAAACAAGGTCCTTTGCTTCCATAGTTTTTTTACTTACAAGAACAGCCGCAGATGGGGTTCGGTTATTTGCAACAGCCATACCACTTTATCTTATCCTAAAGATCGATCCTGTAATAGCTATAATTATAATTGCGTTGGTTTCACTTGTTTATACTTACACCGGTGGATTAAAAGGAGTTATCTGGGTTGATGTTATTCAGATGTTTATTTATATCGGCGGTGCAGCCCTGGCAGGTTTCTTTCTTCTTAATTCATTACCCGATGGATTAGCAACTGTAATTAATTCTGCAGCAGCGGATAGTAAGTTTTCAATTATTAATCTTGGCTTCGATAAAAATATTACCGAATTTTTTAGTGAGCCCTACACACTATTTGCTGGACTGATTGGCGGAGCATTTTTATCTATGGCGTCTCACGGAACAGATCAACTAATAGTGCAGCGGCTATTAGCAACAAAAGATCTTAAAAGTGCACGCAAAGCAGTTATTGGCAGTGGTGTGATTGTGGTTTTCCAGTTTGCATTATTTCTTATAATTGGGGTTATGCTCTTTGCGTATTACGGTAAAATGGATATTAAGTCTGATGAAATTTTCCCTATGTTTATTATTGATGTGCTGCCGCCCGGTGTTTCTGGGATTATTATTGCAGGATTATTTGCTGCCGCAATGTCTACCCTTGCCGGTTCAATGAGTGCACTCTCTTCTTCTTCAATGATGGATTTATATACTCCGCTTTCCGGCAAGGTTTTAAGTGAAAAGAAAAAACTAAAAATCTCCCGTTTATTAACGATACTTTGGGCAGGTTTGCTTGTACTCTCTGCCCTCATATTTATGGGAAGCTCCCGCGCAGTTGTGGAAGTTGCGCTTAGCATCGCATCTTTTACTTACGGAGGATTGTTAGGTGTGTTTCTTTTAGGAATATTAATCACCAAAGCAAAACAAGAGGATGCCATTGCCGGTTTTGTTGCAGGTATTCTGGTTATGGTAACTGTAATTACACTTAATTTATTTGTTTGGACCTGGTTTACGTTGATAGGAGTGATAGCTACAATTTTTGTGGGCACATTATTATCTTCACTTGTTGATTCAAATAAAAATGAATCTAATGGATAATAATTTATTAGAGGTTTGTTAGTTCAGTATAAATAGCTACTAATATTTTTAAGAGCTGCTCCCTCCCTCCGAACAATATTTTCTTATGTAATGATATGAATCGAGATGACCTTTGTTCATTGCAGCTTTTAAATCAGAACAGCACCCTTCGCGGTCACCCAAATATTCTTTTGCCATAGCTCTTTCAAAATAAGCCTCAGCAAAGAGTGGATTTAATTCCACAGCCGTTGAAAAACCCTCAATTGCACCATTATAATCCTGTGTTTTACTTTTCACCAACCCTATATAGTGAAAAGCCAGCGGATAATCTGGAACAGAATTTACATAGCTGGTAAAATCCTGCAGAGCTACCGAGTATTCTTTTATATGATACCGAGCAACTCCACGGTAGAAAAAAGCATTAACATTTTCGAGATTTGCGCTAATTGCGCTGGTAAAATCGCCAGCCGCACTTTCATAATTATCTAGTTTACATTTTATCAATGCCCTGCAATATAAAGTTACTGGATCATCACTTAAAATATCCAAAGCTTTACTGAATTCAGTAAGAGAATTTCTGAAATCGTTTTCTTTTGCTCTTGAAATAGCGCTGCTAAATGCAAGATTAAATTCATCGTTCGTGGAATCTGCCATCTTTTCTAATTTTAAGAGTTCTTCCAGGCAGTCTTTGGGCGGGAAAGTGTAAACCGGCGTTGTGTTGGGACTTATTTCTTTTTCAGCCACTTCTTCAGTTTCAGAATCTATTTCCAAATCAATTTCTGAATCAGCAACAATCTTGGTCGTATGTTTGCTTTCCTCGTCTATCTTGCGCTCAAGCTCAATTCTCTCTTTATAGGTAAGCTTTGGTTTAAACTCTTTGCTGCCACTTTTAACCAGATATATAATCAGCGCTGCTGCTGCTAAAACAAACAGTATTATAAGCGTAATTGACATAACGCACCTGCTGGTTTAGTTGTTAAAATTCTAATAAAACTTCCTGGAATATGAAATTTTCCTTTTAGTAACTAAAAACTAATAATTTTTTTTTATTTTTTCTCTATCATTTTAAAATAAAGATGAAAGTTTCATTAATTCAGATTTGTAACTTTTTTTAAGATGAATAAACAACTATACTGAATTTAGTTGTTCTAAAAAATAATAAAACGAAAGAACTAACCTGGAATTTGTAGATTATTTAATAATAGCAGCCTATTTAATAATTTCAGTTTCAATAGCACTGTATTATTCAAAACGTTCAGGTAAAGATACAAACGAGTTTTTCCTGTCAGGCAGGAATCTTCCATGGTACCTGGCAGGCATTTCGATGGTGGCAACTACCTTTGCAGCAGATACACCCCTTGCGGTTACGGAATTAGTCGCTAAAAACGGAATAGCGGGTAACTGGCTCTGGTGGAATTTTGCCTTTGGCGGTATCCTTACCGTTTTCTTCTTTGCCCGGTTATGGAGAAGAGCCGGAATAGTTACCGAAGTAGAGTTTGCAGAGCTGCGCTATTCAGGTAAGCCCGCACGTTTCTTAAGAGGTTTTCGTGCATTGTACCTTGGTCTGTTTATGAATGTTATTATTATGGGCTGGGTAAACAAAGCGTTGGCTTCCATACTTACCGGTTTATTTGGAATTCCTGAATCCCAGGTTTACTTTTTTGTTTTTGCATGTATGCTTTTCGTGGCTTTTTATTCCGCACTTTCCGGTTTGTGGGGTGTTGTAATTACAGATGCCTTCCAGTTTGTAATTGCAATGACCGGCTGTATTATACTTGCTATCCTGGTTGTAAATTCTCCGGATGTTGGTGGAATTAGTGGAATGCAGGAGAAACTACCTGAGTATGTGTTCAATTTTTTCCCAACCATTTCTGATGTTGGATCAATGGGTGGTGCATTTGCATTAACTGTAGCATCTTTTCTTGCCTATGTAGGAATTATCTGGTGGGCTTCCTGGTATCCGGGTGCAGAGCCCGGAGGTGGCGGTTATGTTGCACAAAGAATGATGTCTGCTAAAGATGAAAAGCATTCACTTTTCGCTACTTTATTTTTCCAGATAGCTCATTACGCAATTCGCCCCTGGCCCTGGATAATAGTTGCACTTTGTACTTTAATACTTTACCCGGAATTGAGTGGTGAGGAAAAAGGAATGGGATATATCTATGCGATAAGAGATTATCTTCCTGCAGGTTTAAAAGGTTTACTGGTTGCAGCTTTTTTTGCTGCTTATATGAGTACTATTGCAACCCAGTTAAATTGGGGGGCTTCTTATCTCATCAACGATTATTACAGACGGTTTTTAAACAAAAATAAAAATGAAAAACATTACGTAAAATCTTCTCGCATTGCTACAATGCTTTTAATGGTCATCTCTGTAATGGTTACACTTTTAATAACAAGAATATCGGGTGCCTGGGAATTTATAATAGAATGCGGTGCCGGTGTGGGTTTGGTTCTTATTTTAAGATGGTTCTGGTGGAGAATAAATGCATGGTCGGAAATATCTGCAATGATAACCCCGTTTGTCATCTACCCAATTATTTCAAACCTTGGTGTTGAATTTCCTGATACACTTCTAATCCTGGTGCCATCTACCACTATCATTTGGTTACTGGTAACATTTTTAACTCCTCCAACAGATGAAGCGGTGCTTTTCTCTTTTTATAAAAAAATTCATCCGGGCGGAGTTCTCTGGAAGAAAATTTCTTCCAGGTTACCTGGCGTTAAAAGCGATAGTAGTTTTTTGCGGATGTTTATTAACTGGTTATTTGGAGTTCTGTTGGTTTATTCTATATTATTCGGCACGGGTAAATTAATATTTGGCTACTATTTGGAATTTTTCATTTATCTGTTAGTAGCCATAGTTTCTGTTTATATTATTTACAGAAACCTTAGTTCAATTGGGTGGAAATCTGTGGTGGAATAATCCTGTATGAATAATACTGAAAGACTAAAAAACATAAAAATAATTGTTTCTGATCTTGATGGAACTCTGCTTTCTGACAGCGGAGTGATTGGAATAGAAACGAAACAACTGATAAGCCAGTTACAGGATTGCGGTGTTATTTTTGCGCTTGCTACCGGGCGGCTTCATTCTGCTGTTACCGGTATTGCAAAGGAGTTATCAATAAAATCGCCGATTATATCTTTAGACGGAAGCATGATAAGAAGCACACTGGATGGATCAAGGATTTATGAATCATTTGTAAAAAAAAAGCATGTTAGAAGAGCACTTAAGTTTGCTGAAGAACAGCTTTTAAACATTGTGCTCTGCCACGATGAAGCAATTTATTATACGGATAGAAATTCGAATATGCCAATTTTATCCGATAAATACGGGGCAAAGTACAAAGAGGTAACTTCTTATGATAATTACATTGACAGAACCCTTGAAGTGGTTTTGTTCAGCGATGCTGCAAATTCTATGAGATATGTAAGAGACAGATTTTTATTCCCGTTTTCTATTGGCAGCAATATTTCATTTTATAAATCACACCGCCATCCTAATATTAGTTTTCTTGAAATTAGAAGATCGGGTTCTACTAAGGGGAAGGGTTTAGAAAGATTGCTTAAGCATCATAAAATAAAACCAAACCAGGCAGCGGTATTGGGAGATTGGTATAACGATATAAGTTTATTCGAAACAAATGCCTTCAAAGTAGCAGTAGCCAATGCAATACCGGAAATTAAAAGAATGGCTGATATGGTAACATCTAAAAGTAATAACGAGGAAGGTGCTGCTAAATTTTTTAAGAAAGTTTTAAAAGCAAAAAAGGATTAACAAATGCCAGACTCTGATAAAACGGGTGAGCGAAAAGGTATTTTATTAAAGGTAATCATGGGTGTGATTAGCATCATTGTTATAACATTTATGTTTCCTAAAGGCGAGTCTTTAGAATATGAAATATCCGAAGGAACAATTTGGCTTTCTGATGATTTAATTGCACCGTTCAGTTTTCCTATAAAAAAGAGTGAAGAGATTTATAAAGCAGAAATAAGAGAAGCTGAAGGAAAAGTATTTCCAATATTTTTAAACTTGACTGAAATTCCCGGTAAAGCCGTAGATTCGATTAAGAGCTACAATAGCTACGTTATTCAAGCTCTGGATCAGTTTGCTGAATCGGATACTGCTCCTATTTCTAATCCTACATTTTTAACTTCTGAATCATACACAAAGTTTAAAAATCTCCGCGTTCAGGAAAGAAATCTTGTTCAGGGAAGTAACCCGGCTTTAAGAACTCTATTTAAACAGGCAGAAATGATTCTTAATAGTATTTATAACAAAGGCATCCTAAGCATAGATTCCAACTTGCCTTTCAAAGATAGCATTGCCGTAAGAACCGGTTACGTGGACAGGATTGAATCAACTGGAAATTACATCTTCTTTGATGATGCAAAGAACAATGTTTCGCGGGATATTAATAAACTTAATTATCCTGCAGATATTGAAAATGCACTTATTGAGTACACAATTTATTTTCTTTCTCCCAATCTTCAGTACAGCGCCGAATTAACCGATGAAGAAATTGAACAGGCGAAGAGTAATGTTTCTAAGTATACAGATATTGTTAATGAAAATGAAAGGATAATTGCAAAACATGAACGGATCAGCAAGGAAACAAAACTAAAAATAGAATCATATAAAGAAGCAAAAGGTGAAGCCATTGGGGAAGAAGGATTAATGCTTCAGGGAGTTGGAAAATTTATTCATATAGCTTTACTAATATCTTTGCTCGTTATGTACCTCTACCTCTTCAGAAAACGGATATTTTATGATAACCAAAAGCTCCTTCTAATATCTATGCTGATTGTGCTCGTTTCTTTTATGACATTTCTCGTTAACCAGGTGAGTGTCCCTGCGCCGGTGCAGTTTCTTATTTTTATTCCTGCTGCATCTATGCTGCTTACAATAATGTTCGATTCTCGAGTTGGATTTTATACAACCGTAATTCTTACTTTAGTTACTGGTGCACTTAGAGGAAATGATTACACATTTATGGCGATGAATTTTATTGCTGGTGGAATTGCGGTATACACTGTAAGAGATATTAAAAACCGTTCACAAATTTTCCGGTCATTCCTTTTTATTCTGCTTGGTTATTTTCTTACAATCCTTGCATTTGGTCTGGAAAGGTTTGCTCCGTGGGACGTTATGCTGATCGAATTTGCGTTTGCAGCTTCAAATGCTTTGATAAGTCCTGTTCTTACTTATGGATTATTAATCTTTTTTGAAAAGATGTTTAAGATTACAACAGACCTTACATTGTTGGAATTATCAAACTTCGATCGTCCGCTGCTTAAAGATCTTGCAAGAAAAGCACCGGGCACATTTAATCATTCTATGACCATAGGCACTATAGCAGAAGCTGCAGCAGAAAAAATTAAAGCAAATCCCCTGCTTGCAAGAGTTGGTGCATATTACCACGATATTGGAAAAACTATTACACCGCAAAATTTTGTTGAGAACCAGCTCGATAGTAATAACATTCACGAAAATCTAAAACCTGAGCAAAGTGTAAACCTGATAAAGAGCCATGTTCAGGAAGGTATTAACCTTGCGATCGAAAATGGATTACCGCGTGAAATAATCGATTTTATACCTATGCATCATGGTACATCTATTATGTCTTATTTTTATGAAAGAGCAAAAGTGCTGGATGGCGAAGATGAGGTGAATGAAAAAGACTTTAGGTACCCGGGCCCAAAACCGAACTCAAAAGAAACTGCCATAATTATGCTGGCTGATGGCTGCGAATCTGCAGTAAGATCTATTGAAGAACCTGATCCCACAAAGGTTGAAAATGTAATTGCTAACATTTTTAAATCCAGGATTGAAGACAAACAACTTGATGAATCTCCTATAACATTTGCAGATCTAACTAAGATGAAGGAAGCATTTATTGGCATATTACTCGGTCAACATCACCGCAGGATAAAGTACCCGAACCAGGAAGAAGTTGAAAAAGGAGTGAAAGAAGAAAAATCTGAGTAATGGAAATATTTCTGAAAGAATACTTAACTACTCTTAAACTAGAAAGAAATTTATCTGGCAACACAGTCTCATCATATAAAAATGATATTTCTTCACTGCTAAGTTTCCTGGAAACACTTGGCATCACCGATCCTTCCGAGGTAAATAAAAAAGACTTAAACTCATTTTTCTCATCTCTAAATAAAACCGGGTTAAGCAGCAATTCTGCAGCACGGTATTACTCTTCAATTAAAGGATTTTTCAGGTATCTCTTTATACAAAATTACATTAAAGAGAACCCGATGGAGAGAGTTTCTTCTCCAAAACTTAAAAAGGGTTTGCCGCTGGTTCTTTCGGTTAGTGAAGTGGATTCCATTTTATCAAGACCGGATACTTCAAACGTGCTTGGATTACGCGATAAATCTTTACTCGAATTGCTTTATGCTTGTGGTGTTCGCGTTTCAGAACTGCTCGGCTTAAAAGTTTCAGATCTTTTTTTTAATGAAGAAATGATTAGAGTGTTTGGTAAGGGCTCTAAAGAAAGGTTGGTTCCGGTAGGAAGATCGGCGGTTAAGTGGGTAAAAGAATATTTAATTAAAAGCAGACCGATGCTGGAGAAAAAACATAAAAGTGAAAATTTTCTTTTCCTCAACAAAAGAGGAACAAAGCTTTCCAGGATGGGCATCTGGAAAATTGTTGATAAATATATTAAAGATGCTGGAATAAAAAAGAAAATTCATCCTCATACTTTCAGGCATTCATTTGCAACTCATCTGCTGGAAGGTGGAGCTGATCTCCGTGCTGTTCAGGAGATGCTTGGACACGCTGATATCTCAACAACACAAATTTATACGCATATTGACAGGGAATATATTAAACAGATGCATAAAGATTTTCATCCGCGTGGTTGAGATTGATGTTATAAGTATATTATTTCGTTCAGCTAATTTAATTTTATTATAACCTGCTAAGTTTTTAATATAATGCAGCACAAAATAAAAATAAGTTGCCTCGCACTTTTTATATTACTTATTACGGTAAGCTGTGATAACAAGCAAAATAAAAACGTAGATGAACAAGTTGATTCAACGAAAGTGCGTGATACAATACCAATTGAAAAACGAG
>CBEPPX010000011.1:0-15861 GCA_965511205.1 uncultured Ignavibacteriales bacterium
CATCACGTGCGTGACCTGTAACAATTATAATAGGAATCTTCGACCATTTTTTATGCTTTGATAATTCGCGATGAAATTTGGCGCCTGATTTTTTTGGCATTACAAGATCAAGAGAAATTAAATCAGGTATTTGTTTTTTAACTTCTTCTAAAGCTATGTTACCATCTTCGGCTAGGATAACATCAAACCCTGCTTCAATAAGCGCAGCCCTTAGAAAATTACGCACATCCGCTTCATCATCAACAACAAGTATTTTCTTTTTAATTATCTCCGGCATGGTTAGCTCCTTTTATTAAAAATATTAAACTTTAGCTTCTTTGTACAAAGCCATCAACCTTTTTCGCGGAAACTCCATTGTAAATTTTGCACCCTTGCCTTTCTGCGAAGTAACTAAAATTTTTCCACCGTGTTCCTGTACGATTTTCCTGGTAGTTAAAAGTCCCAGCCCTGTTCCGCCTCCTCCTTTAGTAGTGAAAAACGTTGTAAATATTTTTTTCTTAATTTCATAATCAATACCGCTGCCTTTATCCTTCACTTCGAAGATAAGCTTATCGCGTATTTCGAAAACAGTAATCAGTACTTCTGTTCCCTTTTGTTTACTCATTAAACAGGCATCTATTGCATTCGATACAAGATTAGTTAAGCAAGTATGAATTCCAGCTGGATCAAGAGGTGCAGCTTTAACATTTTTATCTATTTCTGATTTTAATTCGATACCGGATTGAGCCGCAATATCTTTATAAAGATCAACAATCTCCAAAACAAGGTCGCCCGGGTTTACCATTTTCAATTCCGGTAACCTTCCTTTGGAAAAGCTGAGAAAATCCTTAACTAATGATGTGGTCTTATCAAAATTTCGTTCCAGCATTTCCCAACCCTGGTTGATCATTCCCTTATCATTTTTGTTTAATCCCAAACTCACAATATATTTACCGCCTTCTAATCCCATTAAAATATTTTTTATACTATGCGCCAGCCCTGCTACTGTCTGTCCTACTGCACCAAGCCGTTCTGCATCAATAACTTTTTCTTCAAGCTTTTTCATTGCTGTTATATCGTTGGATATTTCGATCACGTGTGCAACGCTATCGCTACCTCGCATTAAAGCAGAAGTAGAAACAGCGTAGTGAATTTTCTGTCCCTTTTTACCAATACCCTGCTGGCTTGATTGGTGAACCTTACCATCTTTAAAGGTTCTTTCAGCGGGGCAATTCGGACATTTAGTGTTTCTTCTTTTATATACCTTGTAACAATGCTGTCCTAAAACATCACCAAAATTTTCGCGAAAAGCTTCGTTAGCTCTCACAATTCTAT
The DNA here is from genome assembly GCA_965511205.1 of uncultured Ignavibacteriales bacterium. Classification (GTDB taxonomy): domain Bacteria; phylum Bacteroidota; class Ignavibacteria; order Ignavibacteriales; family Ignavibacteriaceae; genus JAZGGS01. Next base: position 1,315 of record CBEPPX010000011.1, read on the forward strand.
AATCTTCACCTATTACAGTTATGTAACAGGGAACTCTATCAAAAAGGATCTGGTATTCCTGCTGCCAGCGGTCGGTTTCAGTAACTGTGCGGGTCATCTCCATTGCATATTCAACTTCACCGTCTTTTTTAATTTTTATGGGAAGAACATGTGCAACATAGTGTGTCTTTCTACCATATTGGTCAACACCGACAGCATCAGCAACTACTGCTTCGCCTTTTTTGAATACTTCTTTAGTCGGGCAGTTTTTACAAGGTTCATCAAGTTTTTTATATACAGAGTAACATTTACGTTTCTTCCACTTTCCAAAATAATCTTTAAAATTATCGTTCGCTTCAACTATGTTATAATCACGATCGATAACAGCAACATTGTAAGGAATCTGCTGAAACATTTCCCGCAAAATTATATTTTCTGTTTTGTTGGAGCGATATGTTTTTGTATCAGGTTTAATTTTTATCTCTTTTTAATTTTGATGAATTTTAACCGGCTAACTGATTAATTTTTTTAATAAACTTTTCCACGTTAATTGGTTTTTCCATGTAACATTCCGGTGGAGGGATTGAATCATCCTTTGTATATGAATGAAAATCAAATTTTTCCAATTCAACAATCCCGCTTATTATAATTACAGGAATAGTCTTTAGTTCTTCATCCTGCCGCAGCCGTGAATAGAATGAAATTCCTGTTTCCTCAGGCATTACTATATCCAAACAAATGAGATCCGGAACTATCTCCTTTACCTGTTCCATTGCAGTTTTAATTTCACCGGTTGCATAAGGTTTGTAACCGTTTGCCTCTAACACAGCAGACAAATAGGTTACCACATCAGGTTCGTCATCAATTATTAATATTTTCTTTGAAGACATTAGTTATTCCTTTTCATTTGCAATCAAATCAATATCGGGAAGAATTACACTATTAAAATGTGGCAGAGTAGTTTCCCATTTTAATTTAGCATTTTGTTCCTCAGGCAGTTTGGTTTTATGACAAGTAGTGCATTGCGCTAAATCAGCTTTATCTATTAATTCAACAGATTTAATTGTATGACAGGAAACGCATAATTTATGCAGGGCATCAGTATATGATGGTGCGTAATACTTTTCTAAATTGTTATTTATGTATGAAGAAAATTCATAACCGGAATGACAATCAACACATTTTTTTGCTGATTCAATATTCCTTGTTACACTTGTTGTATGGCAATCGTTACATTTTATATTAGCCCCCTCTTGTGAGCTATGCCATTTATGATTAAAGAAATCAACAGGTTTATACATGCTTGTATGGCATTCCCAGCAACTGTTTTCCCGGTATTTAGGAAGAGTTAAATGATGACACTGTTCACATTGGTCTTCACCTATTCGTGCTATATGTTCTTTATGTGGAAACTCAACAAAGTTGTCATCCCTGTTTCCATTTATCAAAAGGATATCTTTACCGCTTGCACGGCTAACTTTTACATCTCTTATCCCTTTAGCATGCAATTGTTTTTCGGGCATCAAAGCCATTCCAATTGCAAAACTTATAACGAATGCAAGTGAATACTTTGTTAAAGCTGCAACGCCTGGAGAACCAAGCCAAACCCGCGAGGAATAATCAAACGAAGGTGCTGTATGCGGAAGTGATTCCGGATCCTGCGGTTTTAATTCCCAGATATGAAACTTCTCAATTGCAAATAGGAAGACTAATGCTGCTGCCGATACTACTCCAAGACTTATTGTAATTTCCATCCAGGAAGGCGTATATGAATCACCGGTTACGCTTAGCATTGTCAATCCACCGACGTTTATCCGGTAAAACACCATTCCGAACACAACCATGAAGGAGCCAATCCATTGAGCTTTATTATTCTTACGAAACCGTGGGACTGCAAAAATTATAATAGGTATGATAATAGAAATAAGAATCTCTGTTATGAAAAGATAGCTTTCCCAACTTCCATCTGTTAGCATTGCAAGCTCACCGGAGAGAATAATATCAATCATTTTTACAATGAAGTATGTTGCCAGGACCCAAACAACAGCTTTACCAAGTTTAGCAACAAGATCTGTTTCCGGTTTACGACGGTAAAGCCAGTGAGATGCTAAGCTTTCAAATGAAACCATCATCAATCCAAGCGCAATTGCAGAAATAAAAAATTGAACCGGCAGTATGCTGGAATACCAAAGAGCGTGGAGCTTAAACGGCATAATTAAAAATAAAGAACCAAGTGATGATTGGTGTAAAGTTGATAGCATTATTCCAAGCAGAATAAACAGGAACCGAAATCTCATTAAGAAGTTTCTGATTTTAGCATAACGACTGTAATCTTCTAACGGTACAGGACTGAATTCAAGAAGCAACACAGCGGTATACAACATAACGCACCAGCCAACTTCGAACAAAGGTGATTTGGGATTCCAATAAATTATCATATGCCAGATGTTCCACGGTAAACCCAAATCGAACATTAAACCAAATATTACGGCAAGGTAACCAAGGAATGCTGTTAACACTGCCGGTTTTACGAGCGGATGAAACTCTTCTCGCTTCATAATATAAAAGATTGCTGTCATTACAAATCCCCCTGCAGCCAGAGCAACACCACCCATAACATCAAAACCTATCCATAGTCCCCATGGTGTTGAATCAGTTAAATTTGTTGTAGCACCTAATCCAAAAATAAAGCGATTAAGTCCCACTGCTGCAGCAAATCCAGTGATAATCCATAAAACAAGTTTCGTATTCTGTACTCTATTCATCCGAAAGCTCCTCTTTCTTAACCTGCTTCTTATTCAGTTCCATGCGACGACGGATTATCCAATTTAAACCGAGCATAAATCCACCCATACCAACAAATGCAAATGGAACTGATTCCATTGCGGGAGCGGTTGTTTCGGGAAGTGGCTTATTGCCAATATGAGTTTGATATGAAAGAAATCCAAGATCAATATCTGAGAGATATAAAACAGATGTGCCACCAATCTCGTGCTCACCCCAAACATTATTAATGTATTTACCCGGATTTTCGTTGATTTTTTTATGGGCAAGTTTTATTAGTTCTTTACGTTCACCAAAGATGGTCGCACCTTCCGGGCAAATTTCGGTGCAAGCAGGTTGTTTACCTTCTTTAAGTCTGTCATAACAAAAAATACATTTTCGAACATATGGAACTGGTTCATCCCAATCATACCGTGGAATTCCAAAAGGGCATGCCATCATACAATATCTACATCCGATACATTTATCACTATCATAAATTACTGCACCTTCTTTGGTTTTATACAATGCGCCAACAGGACAAGCAGTTACGCAAGCAGGTTCAAGGCAATGCCTGCACTGTTTTCTAATAAAGTGCTCAGCCGGCTTTTGAATGATTGATGTCCAGTTTTCAGATGAAAGACCATCATTTTTTTGCCACACTCTTGGAACATCGAATTCCAGGTTATTTGTTTCTTTGCATGCAGAAACGCACTTAAGACAGCCAATACATTTTGTTATATCTGTTAGAATTGCTTTGCTCAAACGGGGGCTCCTTCTTTATTTAGTGTTTTGCAGATATCTTCATCGGTATTCGGAGGAAACTTCCATGCAATAGTGCAAACGAACTGAGATAATGGCATAAGTACACAGTGAGCTATTTTTGTAAAAGGTATAAGTATAAATATCAAATCAGCAGAAAGAATGTGCATCAGCATAAAAAACTGGTAACCGTTGGGACTAACATTTAAGTGTGCACAAACAAATCCTGTAACAAATGGAACTATTAATAAAAGCGGCCAAAGATAATCTTGCTTGCGGCTTAAGAAACTTGAAGACTTACTTAACATTCGTCCTATTAACAGTGCAATTCCAAAGACTATTGTACTTATGGTAAGCCAGTAAGCCCAGCTATATGGAAGAGTTAACCATGAAATTCCGATTGAACCTTCCCATAGTTTTACATGAGCGAATAAAAAGATTGGTACAATTAATAATCCAATATGGAAAAGTATTGAAAAGATTGAGTAAACGGGACGATTGTTTGCAATCCTCTTTACAGGAAAGAACCATTCCATACTGCGGCTAAAAATTAATTTCCACGGCATGGTTTTATCACTTGCTTTACGGTATGCTTTATAAGCACCCCAAATATCCAATAGGAAAATTCGCAATAAACCTAAAAGCATTATTGCAAAGCACAGTCGAAAGAATGGTCCGCGTGCAAATTCCAGCCAGGTATCCATATTTACTCCTTCTCCGTAATACATTCAGATTCATCTTCTTTTTCTATTACAAGTGAATCATTAAAAATGATAGCTTTGTAAATTAAATCGTGTAAGCCCATTACTTCGCAATCAATTCCCTGGTCTTCAACCAATTCTTTTAATTGTTTCTTACAATTAGCGCATGGTGCGACAAGTATTTCACATCCTGATTTTCGAATTTGATCAGCTTTAAGTTTTCCGCCGATAGTTGTTCGGTAAGGTCGTATTTCATCAATAGAGATAGTACCTCCTCCTCCTCCGCAGCAGATATTATTTTCTCCGTTTGGAGTCATCTCTACGTAGTTTTTGCAAAAAGCTTTTAGAATTTCCCGCGGTTGATCAATTATCCATCGCTGTCTTGCAATGTTGCAAGGATCGTGGTAAGCTACTTTTTCTTTAACAACATCAGGGTTAAGTATTAGTTTTCCTTCCTTCCAGACTTTATGCGTGTATTCCATAATATTTATAACTGGAGGGGCATCTTTGCCGCCACAGTAAGCCGGTATAAAATATTTAGCTGAACGAGATGCATGCCCGCATTCACCTATAAGAATATTTTTACCTTTTAGTCTTCTTGTTTCCTCATCAACCTTCTTAACTACTCGTTCCAATATTCTGTCGCTGTAAAAGAGACCATAATTAATTCCATCAAAATATCCGGTACCTGTTGTCCAGGAATCTCCTGTAGCAGTAAAAACCGCTGCTATCCCCATCAATGTTTCCGCTTCCATTAGAAAGTCACTGACCGCCGGGAAGAAAACATAATCTGTCTCTTCAACATCAACAGGAAATTTTATGTTAACTGCTTTTTCTTCCAGCATTTCATCTTCAAGAAATTCCAGTGTGTCCATTAAAGCCGGTACAGGTATGGCTGATGTATTTTTTGTAGCTCCTTCAAGTTGTTCTCGTGTACTTACCACTAATGCACGGGGAGAAATTCCAATTTCACTTAATATGTAACGACCAAGATGTGTAATTAAACCATGGTCAATTCCCGAAGGACATTCAAGAGTGCATCTTCTGCAGGCAGTACAATTCCAAAAACTTTCTGCCATTTCCTGGAGTTTTTCATCTGTTAAATATCCACTTCCTAGCAAACGCCCTTTCAACAATCCGCCAATTGTAAAATGACGCCGGTAAACACTTAGTAAAAGTTCGGATCGGTAACAAGGAATATCTTTAAGATCTCCGGTTGCCTGGTAAACCTGGCAGGTTGTTGCACATCGCGAACACTTAGCACTCATTCTAATAAAGTGATCCAATGCCATTTTATAATTGGAGTGTTTTAAGATTGCCGCAAATGCTTCAAGAAAACGGCGTGGACGATCGTTAACATCAAAATCTTCAATATGATAACGTACATCTAGTTTTTGCTTTTCTATTACATCAGGTTTTCTTAATGATTCAAAAGCTTTTTTTCGTTCTTCATCTGTTATTACGGAGGTTCTCATTTATTTCCTGTTTATTCAATTTGAAGTTTGTTTTCATTTTAATATTTGAATTATTCTGCTAATAATTTATACGTCTATGTTAAATGCTTTTTCATGACCTTCTACCGGTCTTCGCAGAATTGGAATTTTTGATTTAATTCTTTCCTTAGATTCTGCTTTTGTAATTTCCGGGCTAAGAAATTCGATACCGTATTCGTTGCAGCTTATTTCCAGTTGAGGATTTGTTAGATAGACATAAACACGCGAATTATAATGTGTTTTAGTTTGATGATGAAATTCCATTATTTCCTGGTCTGTACGGTATGTTTGTGCACCACAGCAAATAGCAACATTAATTTGTTTGCTGCATACCGGGCATATAATTTTTGCAACAAGATCAATCAGAAAGTATTCATCGCCAGGAGAAGATGAAACTGAATACCCATTGCTTTCAAACAATTCTTTTGCCCATCTTACCAGGACATCATGGGAAACATTGTCATTGATTTCAGGTTTATATTTAGTATTGCTGGAAGATTTTATACTGCCAGCTAAAAATTTGTTTAAAGTATCTTCTATAGAATCATTAACATTTGGAATTACCATTATCCCCATTCCCATCACCTGATTCTGATAGAAGCTTTTTATGCCGTTACAAATAAGAGTGTTAATTTTGTGGAACCGAAGTAGTCTTACTCGCAGAAATCCTTCGCTTGCAAGACATTTAATATTTTTTGAAGATATAATCTTCGCGTTTTTGATAGTAAAAATTTTGAACTGTTTTGCTACTTCAAAGCAGGGCGCAATCTGGTTATTTAAAATTGGTACTGCAACGTTCATGATGCACAATTGGTGCAACATCAATACCAACAAATTATAGTTCTGTAAAAGATTAAAAAATAATGAGTTAATGTGTGAATGACATATGGTGTGTTGCAGTTTGTGCAACATTAGTGTAGCGCTGCAACATCCTTTGTTGCAGATGGTGCACAGCTAGTTTAGATGTGGGTTATTAAATGTCGGAAATATTGATGTTATATCTTTTGATTTTTCGCCAGAGTGTGGTTCGATGAATTCCTAATTCTTCAGCGGCTTTAGAAATTACGCCACTGCAATTACGTAAAGTGGATATTATCTGGTTTTGTTCATCAATAGATTCAGTTACAGGAGTTGATAAGATATCCTTATTGACTTCAGAACCTTTTTCGATGCGTATTAATTCCGGGGGAAGATGTTCCCTTTTTATTATACTTCCATGGCAGAGTACAAATCCATGTTCAATTATATTTTCAAGTTCCCTAATGTTTCCCGGAAAATCATAGCTCATCAAAGTGCTCATCACATTTGGACTTACACTAATTATTTTCTTTCCGGTTTTTGCATTAAATTTCCTGATGAAGTGATCTACAAGATATGGTATGTCCTCTTGTTTATCTTTCAAGGGGGGCAAATCGAATTTAACAACTGCTAGACGGAAATATAGATCATCCCTGAATTTTGCCTGCGCAACTAGTTTTTTAAGATCCTTATTTGTTGCTGCTACAATTCTTATATCCGCTTTAATGGTTTCTGTACTACCAAGAGGTTCGTACTCTCTTTGCTGTAGCAGCCGCAGAAGTTTAACTTGTGTGGAAAGCGGAAGTTCTCCTATTTCATCAAAAAAAACAGTGCCTCCATTCACTGCAGCAAGTTTCCCATTTTTATCTTTCTTGGCATCTGTAAAAGCACCTTTAACATAGCCGAAAATTTCCGATTCAAATAGTTGAGACGGTAACGTACCGCAATTTATAACAACGTAGTTAGCTTTCTTCCTCGGACTAAGATTATGAATCGCGCGGGCAAACAATTCTTTACCCGAGCCGGATGGGCCCTGTATAAGCACAGTACTTTCACTTTCAGCAATATCGGGAAGAATTGCAAATAGTTTATGCATCTTAGGGCTTTTGGAGATTATATCTTCGAGGGAATAGTTTCTACTTAATTCTTTCCTGAGATGTTCGATTGTTGAAAGATCTCTAAATGTTTCGACTGCTCCCAGTGCATTCCCCTCTTCATCTTTTAAAACAGCTGTTGAGATGCTGATTGGAATTTTTTCTCCCTGGCTGTTTATAATATTAACAGGTCTGTCAATTGCATCAATACCCGTTTCAAGAGTGTCCTTAAGAAGGCAAAATTCACAAATATCAGAATGAAAAACATCCTGACAATGTTTGCCTATTGCCTGTGACGCAGGAACGCCGGTTATTTTTTCTGCTGCACGATTAAAACTGGTGATTACTCTGTCGCTATCAACAGTAAAAACACCATCGGCGATTGAGCTTAAAATAACCTTGAAAAAAGCTAAGTCTTCTAAAGTATCTTTCATTCAGTATTAATATATTTTTAAATTTCCTCTTTAGTTTTAATATAATTGAACAAGCAGCAACAAACAAATTCTTGCAAAACAATTAAAGTTTGATCTTCCACTTTATCATTTCGTCAATTGCTTTTTGGTTTTCAATATTATTATTCATCGCATCGTAGCCAAAATCTTTGCCGCTAAATCCTTTTATTTTATTATTCGCTTCTTCTTTTACAAAAGGGATTTCTCCTTTCTCTAAAATTGAAATTAATAACCCAAATCCTTTCTTTTTATTGAGTTCCAAGACTCTGCTTGCAATCTTAAATTTATTATACTCATCTGCTTTTTCAAATACTGTTGCAAGATGATTAATATTATCTTCTTGAGAAAGAAATTTATCCAATTCTTTTTCAGTCATCGTTTCAACATTTATGCTATCCAAATGCGAATCATCGTGTGTTGTTTCTCCGTGCAATTCTATGTGCGTATGATCATCGTGAGAATTGCTGAAGTAATTTCCCATAAGATAGAATCCAAATACAACAACTATAATTGCACCCAATCCTAGCGCAACTCGCATTATTGCTTTTTTTCGCATTTCAGCACGATAGATATAAAGGTACAATGCAACTAAAATTAACATCAATCCATAGAAGGAAACAACTGTTGGACCACTTGGTAAATCAGCAACGTAGGATAAATAAAGTCCAAGAACACTGACAATGACACCCATAGACCAACCAATAACTAGTTGTTTCCACAAGACATCTGTAATAAGCATTGAAGTGATAGCGGGAACAACCAAAAACACAAACACCAAAAGAACTCCGGCAGTTCCAACCGAGTGAGTAATAACAACTCCGAAAGAAACGTAAAAAAGAAAATCCCAGAATCGCACGTTCATTCCTTTACTATATGCTTTATTAGGATTTTCGGAAATAAGTATAAACTGCTTTCTAAAAACGAAATGGAAAACTCCAACGAAAGAATAAACTATGGCAGCGTTACGTATTGTTTCCCACTTAACCCAAAGAATGCTCCCGGTTAATATCTCTTTAATATGTTCTGCTCCATGCGGTGCTTTATCGATAACCAAAATTGCTACTGAAGCAGCTATAGCGTAAGTGAGTCCTATCACAGCTTCCTGCGGAATCTTTTCGTGCCTTATTCTTGAAATTGAAAAAACTCCAGCTCCGATAAATGTGAAAATAAGCGAGAACCAATACGCACCGGTTGTATCAGGCAATATTCCAAACAGAAAACCAACCGTTGTTCCCAATGCAGCAATTTGTGCTAATGCAAGATCAACAAATATTACTTTTCTTCTTAATACATGAAGCCCCAGATACGAATGAATGCCTACTAGAATAAGACATTCAAAAAATGCTGGAGCCATTATATCCCAAATACTTAAATCCATTTTCTTCTTCTGCGTTGTTTAGAAATATTCTATTCTACTTTTGCAAATGCTTCGTTCAGTTTATTTATCCAGAGATCAATCAATTTAAAAACATTTTCAGTACCGGGTGCGCCATTAACAAACATCGGAACAATAACGGGCTCAGCGCCAACTTTATCGCATATAGTTTTAACTTTATTTTCATCAAAATAATTGGCAGCCAAAAGAACTTTGACTTTATTCTTTCTCATCTCCTGAACAAGCTCCTCAACGTGCTTTGGTGAAGGTGGAATTCCAGGTTTCGGTTCTACGTAGCCAACTATATCCAATCCTAATAATGATTGAAAGTAAACCCAGTTTTTATGATACGCTACAATTTTTTCCCCTCTAAAAGGAAGTGCGGCTTTCATCCATCCGCCAAGGTAATCGATCATCTTTTTTCCTTTATATTCTTTCTCTTCAAGAAAACTGATTAACTGACCATTGTTAGCAAGCTTGGTTAAAAGTACTCCGCCCATCAGTTTTACAAGTTCTTCACCGAAAGTTTTGCTATCAATTTCATCCTGAAAGTTTTTAAGATTAGTTCTGTAGAAATCTGAATTTTGTGGATCAATCTTTTCTAACCCTATTGTAATATTCTCAGAAATTATTTTAAGATTAAGTGGATTAGTTGTTATGTGCGGATTGCCGTAAATGTGCAATCCTCCTTCACTGCGGGAGAGAACTTCCGGTTTATCCAGTAAGTTTATTCCATCGTATGCAGCAACAAAACCCTGCTGACCAGAACGAATCTTATCGTTCTTAGACATATCTACAAGAGATGGGACCCATAATTCCAAATCCAGACCGGTCGAGACAAACAAATTAGCTTTACTTAACAGTACCGCAAAGCTTGGTTTGGGGCGCACAAAATGTGCATCCTGATCGCCCTGAACAATGTATTGAACGTCTACCTTATCTTTACCAATATATTTTACAATATCAGCATAAGTGCTTAGTGTGGTAACAACTTTAATTTTATCTGCTGCAAAAAGAATGTTACTAATTAATAATAATACGATTAAAAATATTTGCTTTTTCATCATTCACCTCATTAATAACGATCGTGTTTATGCGGACCTGCAGCAAAAACAATTTGGAATCTTATTGTGTTCTGAGCAGTTGGAATTTCAGTACCGTCCAAATAATTGTACTGCAGCCGCAATCTTACCCAGTTGCTTTGCCACCAGGTAATGTAAGGAACGATCTGCCATGTGTACTTTGAATTATTATATGTTTCGAAGGGTTGAGTGCAATCGAATCGTGTACCAACCTGCCACTGCAAATCGAATTTGTATTCAACGTAACTGTACCCTCCAAATGCTTTTATTCTGTCACTCAATAATTCTTTATTGGCATAATAAAGTTCCGTACGCCAAATAAATGAGTGATATCTTGCCTGGTTAAGTGGTTCCCATAAAACAGTTAGATCAAATCCGCCAATAGCAGTTAACCGGGAATCTTCTAATATAAGAATTCCCTCTTCATCATATCCTCTTTGATTATTTTGACCAATCATTCCAGTTAGACCTAATTCAAGGTAAGCATCCCTGGAAAGATCCCAATAATTTTTTAGATGAAGTAAACCAGCAGGGATGGAAAACATATCTCCTGAAAAAAGATGTTCGTTTTGACCATTGGTAATCTGCAATGTTAAAGTGTTGGCGTCAGAGATAATAGAAGGCATTGTCCAATCGAATGAAAGACCTGTCTGATTTAAACCTTCTTCACCCAAAATTGTGGTAAGTGCAAGAGGAAATTCAAACTGATCTAATGCATGAACATGCCAGCGGTTTACAACACCAAACTGCTGCCTGAATTTTCCTCCTGTAAGACCTACACCTGGAAGAATTTTTGTCCAGGTCATGTATGCTTCGCCGAATTCAAGCCCTGCAGGAGTTAATTCTATTGCAGCTTTTGTAAAACTAAACGGATCAAGATTACTTTGAATGTGTAAACCCAACACACGAAAGAATGCGCCGCTTCTTAAATCCTCTGTAAAGCTTTTATTATTTGCTATATATTGTCCGTACATATCCCCTACAACACTAATCTCAGGGTTTATTGCCTGAAGAGATCGTTGCCCGCTTTTAAATTCTTTTGTTTCCTTTTTTACTTCCTCTTTATTAGCAACAGTTTCCGCTTCTTTTAATAATTCTTCCAGTTCATCCTGCTCAACTTTTTCTTCAAGCTTTTTTATTCGTTCTTCCAACTTGCTGATCTTTGTGGAATCGCTTTCCTGTGCAGATGATAGCGAAGTTGCCAATAGTATAAAAACTGTTAAAGATAAAATCTTATTCTTCATAACAATATTCCTTACAAAAAAAATTACTGTATTTTCAGTTAATCAATGTGAATAAACGAAGCAAAGTAAATTGAGACACTTTACTTCTTCATGCAGATAATTTTGATTTCACAATTCTGTATTTGTAAAACAGAAAAAATTATTGTAAATCAAATCAAAAAGTTAGGAGAAAAAGGGGGGTGCTCTTAATTGAGTTGTGGAATAATAATTGAGTGGTTGAAAAAAAGTATCACTAATCCTTAAAATTTCTTCTGCAATTATTAAATCAGAAAATAGATGTTGGTTTTTAGGAAAACTAATTGAATGTAATGAATTAAAATTTTGATGAACAAGGCATTCGAAACCGGAAAGGTCTAAATAACGTAAATCTAAATTCGCTGTGTTTGATTCATTTAAGGCATTAGAAATATTGAAACAGTAATTGTGGTGATGGAAAAGAGTTAATACTGAAACGAGTAAATAACCTAATAAAACAAGTGTTCCGATTTTTCTTGTGTATTTATTATATGTCTTTAACATTTCTATTAATAAAAATTGGACTATTTACATTCAGATTCAAGTGAATAGGGTTTCAGCATAATATTTTACTAATAAATTCGACGGGGTCCTTTTCATACCCACTCATTGACAACTGGATCATCTCCAAACTCGCTCTTTGGGAATTTTTGATTTTTCGTAATAAATAGAGTTATAAAATTTTTTATAGTTTTTATTACTTGCTATTTGGCGATCAAATTTTGATTGTCTGTGCAATTAAATTTAACTTTCCCGTTGAAGTATAGTGCTCTATTCTTTTTTAGCATTAGTTAGTTAATAATCAAGGGTTAATCTTCAAGCGAGGACATTATGTTATCTTTTTCAATTGAAGAATTTTTGTTGGTATTAGAGAGTTATAACCTTGCTATCTGGCCACTTCAAATTATTACTTATGTTCTTATTGTGTTGGTTTTATTTTTTTCATTAAAGCCAACAAAATATTCTGCAAAAATTGTATCAGCAATCCTATCATTTTTCTGGCTTTTTACTGGAATTGTATTTTGTTTCATATACTGGGCACCCTCCCACATATTCGGATATATCTTTGGAATTTTCTGCACCGTCCAAGGATTACTATTTCTTTTTAGTATAATCAGATCTGATATAACAATAGGCTCGTCAGACAAAACTTCTAAACTTATTGGAATATTGTTTGTTCTCTATGCGATTATTGGTTATCAAGTATTTGGTTATTATTTGGGGCACACCTACCCAAAATTTTTTGCTGTTGGTTTGGTTCCGTGCCCAACAACGATATTTACACTTGGGATATTATTAATGATTAATAAAAGCATTCCAATCAAATATTTTGTCATACCGTTAATGATCTCCTTGGGGGGATTTTTAGCAGCATATAATGGTATATATGAAGATATAGGCTTAATCATTGCGGGGATATTAACCGCAATTTTGATAATACAAAAAAATGTGCTAGTTAAAAGAAAAGATATAAAAACCACATAACACAGGTTTCTTGCTAACCACCAAATTCTGAAACAAAAAAATCATTGATTCTCTTGTTGTTAGTGCTGTTAAATTTAATTTTATTATCTAAGTATGATCAACTATTAGTTCCAAGTACCAGCTAACAAGATAAACAAAATCAATTATCTTATGACCGGAAACAGTTCTTATGGAAACGTATATTGAACCAAAAGAATTAGAAGAAAATCTGCAGTTTAAAAAGCAAAAACGGAAAACTCTCAGAGGACTCAAAGATAGTATGATTGATAAACCAATAATTGATGTGGTAAATGGTTTTAACAAACTACCTTATTGCTTCACTATGCAAAGTTGCTTTGGACATTTTGTCTACAACACCCAAAGGGATCCTAATAATATTGAACCTTTACCAATTACAGATACTATTACCACAGTAGAGTACAGGATCGCCTACATTGCTTTTTGTATTGAGAATAGTGAATCGGGTAAAAGGCTTACAAAGGCTCTGGATGAAATAACTTCTATAGATTCAGAAAATATCCAGTTCTGTTGCGCAGAGTGGTTTTGGAGAAGACGGGTCAATTCTTATGCGTTACAGGTTGAGCCAGACAGGTTTAAGAATAAAGACACAGCTATGCTTGATTATAGAGAAGCATTGTATATAGAAAAGATACGAAATGAGTTTTTTGTTCAGCTCAGGGGTCTACTTCAAAAACTACAGGGAAGGGATGAGTCCGGCTGACAATCCATCAACCCAGCCGTTAATTTCTCAAACTGAAGAGAACCAGCAGCAGTAAAAACTCCCGCCTATGTTATTAAGCAGGGGTTGGGGATTTAATAGGTGTTTAGAACTAAATCTAAGAGCCGTAGTGTTTTTGTTGATTAATTTGTATTGGTTTAATGTTTGGGAATTTACTTAATAATATTACCGAACCTGATAGAATTGTTAGCATGAAAAATGTAATGTTCAAGAGCTTCGAAAGCATTTTAAGTTAAATTACTCTTCTGTTGTTTCATCTGCGTCCACATCATCACTCGAGAATAGATACCTTTCGTATTTATGTTTAATAAGTTGTGCTTCGTAAATGAAGTAAACATCTTCGGCGATTGAGCTTAATATTACTTTAAACAGTTCTAAATTTTCAGGCGCTTCTTTCATTTAAAATTAATAAGAGTATATAATTTTTTGTACTATATAATTTCATCCTGATATTTCAGGGGATAGAGGAAAAGAGTTTAAGCCTTTAAATATTTAAAAGTTCTTTGACCTTCTTCAACAATTTATCTCTATCTATTGGCTTTTCAAAAAATCCCTCCGGCGGATG
>CBEPPX010000012.1:0-15216 GCA_965511205.1 uncultured Ignavibacteriales bacterium
TGCCAGGTATTGGCGGAAGTAATCATCCAATTGTAACCGCAGATTTTAGTTCGTATGAAAATGTTTCTTATGATGATTTGAAAGATATCGGTTACACTTACGATGCTGTAACTGATAAATGGAATGTAAGTGATCTTGCTGCTGATTTTGTTTTTACCGGGAATACTGATCTGTCATTTCCAATTCCTTCCGGGTTAAAACAAATTTGTAATTATCCTCACTGGTTGTCTTTTTCTGAAAGGAAAAATTTTCATCCACTTTTTACTTCTGGAGATTACTTAGCTGCAAAAAAATTATCTGGAACACTAAACTTCCTAAAAATTAATTTTAGCGATCTTACAAAAGAATTAATCAAGAAGCTAAAAGAAGATAATAATACAGTTCTAGTTATTGAAACAAAAAATGATCACGGAATGGCTGAGCAGCGTAGATTCTTTTTTGAGTTGAAGAATAAAGAGCTGGATAATCCTGTAATCATTAAACGAGATTATAAAAATATTTCTCTTGATGAACTGCGACTCTATTCATCAACAGATTTTGGCGCTTTGCTGATTGATGGAATGGGTGACGGTGTTTGGATTACAGCCAATCCATTGATTAGGGGTAAGAGCGAGAATGATAAAACTACTTTTGTGAACGAATCCCAAACAAAATTTATCAACCGTACCTTGTTTGGAATTTTACAGGCAGCAAGAGTAAGAATTTCCAAGACGGATTATATTGCCTGCCCATCCTGCGGCAGAACTCTATTCGATCTGCAGGTGACAACGGAAATGATAAGGAAGAGAACAAGTCACCTAAAAGGATTAAAAATTGCAATAATGGGTTGTATAGTTAATGGTCCCGGTGAAATGGCTGATGCGGATTACGGATATGTCGGTTCTGGAATTGACAAAATTTCACTTTATAGGGGAAAAGAAGTTGTAAATAATAACGTCCCATCTACAAAAGCTGTAGATTCGTTGATAAATCTGATAAAAGAGGACGGAAATTGGACTGATCTAGTTTAAGCAGAGTTATTGCTTCCCACCATCTTCAATTGATTCTTTATTCTAAATCATTTATATTTCAATACTTAATATGATTGGATTAAAATTTCACATTTTAAAGTTTATTGTTAGAAAATACATAGGGGAATGTAAAGTCCCCGATTAAAAGGATAAAATTATTGAATGCACTTCAACTATAGAAGTGCATTTTTTTTTTGATATGATCTGTAAAGATGTTATATATTATTTAGAAAGTTGGGCACCGAAGGGGATTGCCTGGGAACGCGATAATGTTGGTCTGCAGGTGGGCTCTGAAAACAGGCGGATAAAGAATATCCTGCTAAGTCTGGATTTAACTTTAAAAGTAATTGATGAAGCAATAAATAGGAACTGCAATCTTATTATCACACATCATCCACTCCTATTTTACCCGCTGCATAAAATTGATACGGAGAATGACCAGAAATCTAAAATGATAGAGCTGCTCATTAAAAATAATATTACACTCTATTCTGCTCACACAAACCTGGATATGGCAAAAGATGGTGTCAGTTTTCAGCTTGCAAATAAATTAAAATTACAAAACCTCAATTTTCTTAGGAACTTAGACAATAACCAGGTTAAGCTTGTAGTATTTGTTCCGGCAAGCCATTTAAACACTGTAGCCGATGCAATTCATAGTTATGGCGGTGGAATTATAGGAGAGTATTCACATTGCAGTTTTCGTACTTCCGGAACGGGAACTTTTATAGGTTCAAATTCATCCAATCCTGCAATAGGTAATAAGGGTAAACTTGAAAAAGCAGAGGAAGTTAAACTGGAAGTTCTCGTCGATTCATTCAAATTGAGCAATGTGATTTCTGCAATGAAGCATGCGCATCCTTACGAAGAGGTTGCTTACGATCTTTTTCCCCTAAAAAATGAAAATGTAAATTACGGAATGGGTGTGGTTGGTGAGCTATCAACGCCAATGACAGCAAATGATTTTCTAAAACATGTTTCCACATCATTAAAAATAAAAAATCTGCGTTACACTAATGGTACAAAGCAACGGATTAAAAAAGTTGCTGTGTGTGGTGGCTCGGGGAGTGAGCTTATACCGGATGCCTTAAAAAATCAAGCTGATGCATATGTAACTGCTGATGTAAAATACCATGGTTTCCAGGATGCTGAAGGGAAATTACTTTTAATTGATGCCGGGCATTATGATACTGAAATTTTTTGCATTGATGAAATTCAAAAAAGACTGAAGAAATTTTTAGTAAATAATCCCAAAATAAAAATTTTTAAGTTTAGGGGCTCAACAAACCCCGTGATTTTTTTTAACAATTAAGGAGCCAGGAAAATTGTATAACAGATTAAAAATTCTTTACCAGTTTCAACAAATTGATGACCAGTTGGATGAACTTGAGGAATTAAGGGGTGATCTTCCTAATGCTGTAAGGGAGCTTGAAGAGCAGATTAACAGCTTAAAAGAGGATACCTCCAGTAAAGAAAAAGAGCAAAAAGATTCGCTTAAAAAACGTGAGAAAAATGAAGATGAGATTGAAAAGCAAAAAGAGAACCAGAAAAAATTCAAAGCTCAACTTTACCAGGTAAGAAATAATAAAGAATACGATGCTCTTACTAAAGAAATTGATCATACTGATGATCTGATTAGTAAACTGGAGGCTGAAAATGACGGGTTAGCTGACCTGAGTAAAAGCCTTACTCATCAAATTGAAGATATAAAACCAAAGCTTTTTGAATTAAAAGATGAACTGAAAGCTAAAGAAGCAGATTTAAAAGAGATTGTAAAAGCGAACGAAAAGGAAGAGGCAAAACTTCTAAAAGAAAGAAAAAAAATTGAAGGAGAGGTGAAAAAACCTGACCTTTCTGCTTATAAGCGCATCAGGAAAGCAAAGCGGGGTAAAGCAGTTTCAACTATAAAAAGATCTGCCTGCTCCGGCTGCCATAATATTGTTCCTTCGCAGCGGCAATTAGAAATAAGAAGAAACAACCGGCTCTTCTTTTGCGAATATTGCGGTCGCATTCTTGTTTCTGCAGAAATTGCCGAATCTGAAGATTAACTAAAGAGCTGCTGCTAATTCTTTTATACTGATTAAGGTAAAGTTATTTTGTATATTTATACAGATTATAGTTTAATAGAACCTTTTAATAAAAGCTCATTTAAATAGAGCAACAGAGTTTTAATAAAGAAAAATAAAATATCTCAGTCCGGGCAATTGCTCTCCTGTTTTAACAGGAGGGAGGAAAGTCCGAACTTCAGAGAACAGGGTGCCGGGTAATACCCGGGATTCCGGTTTACCCGGGATACTGCAAGTGCCACAGAAAATACACGGCCCGGTTCTACCGTGGCAAAGGTGAAAAGGTGGGGTAAGAGCCCACCGTTCCGATGGTAACATCGGAAGCAAGGTAAACCACACCCGAAGCAAGACCAAATAGGGAAATCGCTTTTCTTAATTGAAATGCGGGGTGTTC
The DNA here is from genome assembly GCA_965511205.1 of uncultured Ignavibacteriales bacterium. Classification (GTDB taxonomy): domain Bacteria; phylum Bacteroidota; class Ignavibacteria; order Ignavibacteriales; family Ignavibacteriaceae; genus JAZGGS01. The sequence goes on from CBEPPX010000012.1 coordinate 3,471, forward strand.
GCCCCGATGGTTTCCGGGTAGGTCGCAAGATTCCAATGGTAACGTTGGAACCAGATAAATAATTGCCGTCCCGGTTTTACCGGGATTACAGAATTCGGCTTACAGGGCTGGGCTATTTTATTTGTTCTTTACATTTTTTCAATTTGATTGCCGATGCTAATAAAACGCTGGACAATTAAGAACGTAGAGGATGAATATTCAGTTAAATCCCTGGCTGATTCGTTGAATATCTCCGATATATTGGCAAGCTTGCTTGTTGAAAGAAATATAAAAACCTTTTCCGAAGCAAAACTATTTTTCAGACCAACTCTCGAATCCCTCCACGATCCTTTTCTTATGGATAACATGGAAGAAGCTACTACAAGATTAATTGAAGCTTTAACAGAAAACCAATTAATTTGTATTTACGGCGATTACGATGTGGACGGCACCTGCGCCACCGCAGTACTTTATTTATTTCTTAAAGAACTTGATGCAAACGTTGAGTATTACATTCCAAAAAGATTGGAAGAGGGATACGGATTATCCAAAGCTGCAATTGACCAGGTAAAGGAAAAGGGAACTTCGCTGCTTATTACTGTAGACTGCGGCATAACGGCTATTGAAGAAACTGAATATGCAAACCAGCTTGGTATGGATGTAATTATTTGCGATCATCATCAGCCAAAAGAAGAGATTCCAAATGCAGTGGCAGTACTCGATCCTCTAAAACCGAATTGTAATTATCCTTTTAAATACCTTTCTGGAGCAGGTGTTGCATTTAAACTTGCACAAGGTACCGGCGAACGAATTGGGAAGAGAGACTTGTGTTTACAATACCTCGATCTTGTTGCCCTTGCAGGTGCGGCAGATATTGTTCCTTTAAATGATGAAAACAGGGTTCTTGTTGCAGAAGGTTTAAATATGATAAACCATTCTCCACGTCCGGCAATGGAAGCACTCATTGAGATTAGTCATCTACAACCTGGGCAGTTAAACTCTGGGCAGGTAGTATTTACAATTGCACCAAGAATAAATGCCGTAGGAAGAATGGGTGATGCTGAAAGAGCGGTTGAGTTGTTAATAACCGACGATAAAAACGAAGCTCTTAAACTTGCCCGGGTTTTGGAGACGGAAAATTACGAGCGTAGAAAAATTGATGTAGAAACATTTGACTCGGCTATAGAAATGGTTGATGACTATCTTGATAAGAAGAATGATTTCGCAATTGTGTTACACTACGAAGACTGGCATCCAGGCGTAATTGGAATTGTAGCTTCACGACTTGTTGAAAAATATTACCGTCCTACAGTTTTACTTACAACTATTGATGGTATTGCGAAGGGTTCAGCCAGGAGCATTACCAACTTTAATATATATGAAGCGCTTGAAAAGTGTGAAGGTTTATTGATCCATTTTGGCGGGCACCGGATGGCAGCAGGTGTGGCTGTAGAGTTAGATAAAATTGAAGAGTTTAAAGAAATGTTTAATAATATTGTCCGTGAAACGGTTACAGTAGATGATCTCTTGCCGGAAATAAGGATAGATTCCAAACTAAAGTTTTCAGAAATAACTCCGAAATTTCTAAAAATTCTTGAGCAGTTTTCACCGTTTGGTCCTGGAAATATGCGCCCGGTGTTTTTATCTGAAAATGTACAAATTTCGAATACGCCGCGCATTGTTGGTACAAATCATTTATTATTAAGTTTGAAGCAGGAAGGCTCTGAAAGAATATTCGATTGCATTGGTTTTAATATGGGAGAGTTTTGTGATCCGATAATTAAAAACAATTCGAAGATAGATGTGGTTTTTACAATTGACAGAACTGTACGCGATGGAAGAGTTTTTCCTCAATTCAGATTAAAAGATATTAAAATAGAAGAGAGTATAGAGGAGACAGTTTAATGTCCGGTCATTCAAAATGGTCTACCATTAAAAGAAAAAAAGGTGTTGCAGATGCAAAGCGCGGTAAAATGTTTACCAAGCTTATTAAAGAAATTACAATAGCTGCAAGGGAAGGTGGCAGCGACCCGGGAGCAAACCCAAGATTACGCCTTGCGGTTGATAACGCAAAAGCTGCCAACATGCCGGCTGATAATATTGAACGCGCAATTAAAAAAGCTACAGGCGAACTTGAAGGTGTAATTTTCCACGAACTAACTTACGAGGGTTACGGACCATCGGGTGTAGCTGTTATAGTTGAAGTTGCTACAGATAATAAGAACAGAACTGTTGCTGATGTAAGACATCTTTTTAGCAAATATAACGGAAGTTTAGCGGAAAACGGATCCGTTGCATGGATGTTTGACAGGAAAGGTGTAATTACACTACCTACGCAGGATAAAACTGAAGATGATATTATGGATATAGTTTTGGAAGCCGGCGCAGACGATCTTCAAACCGAAGAGGATTTTTTTGAAGTTCAAACTAATCTGGAATCTTTTGACTCTGTAAGAAAAGCACTTTTAGCGAAAGAGCTGCAGGTTGACAATGCTTCTTTACAATGGATTGCAAAAAATGTGGTAAAGGTAAACGGCGAAGATGCTGAAAAAGTCATTAAGTTAATAGATGCGCTTGAAGAGAGTGATGATGTGCAGAACGTTTTTTCAAATGCTGATTTTGACGAAGACGTGAATTAAAAAATAAATTTCAGCCGGTAATCTTTTTCCTGGCTTTTAAGTATGATAATTCTCGGAATTGATCCCGGAACCAATGTAACCGGATACGGGATTATAAAATATAAAGAAAACACCTGCACACAAATTGCAAGTGGTATCATTAAGCTTCCTTCTTCTAAATCAATACCCCATCGTTTAAAAATAATTTATGATGAACTTGATAAGCTGATTAAAGCTTATAAACCTGATGAGTTTGCAATCGAAACAGCTTTTTATGGTAAGAATGTTCAATCTGCAATGAAGATTGGCTATGCAAGAGGTGTTTCTATACTGGCTGCAGTAAACAACGGCATTCCAACAAACGAATATTCTCCAAGGGAAATAAAAAAATCAGTAGTGGGTAAAGGCGCTGCTACCAAAGAGCAGGTAAATTATATGATAAAAACCCTGCTGAATATTAATAATGCTAATATGAAAAATGATGAGAGTGATGCACTTGCTATTGCACTTTGTCATGCCTTCAGGTTTAAATTACCTTCCAATAGAAAAAACAACAGTTGGAAAGCATTTATGGAAGCAAACCCGGAAAGAGTGATTGAGTAAGTTTTATAATCTGCATAATTTTTATTTTGTGTAATATTGTTGAGTAATTTATTATGAGTTTAAAGTGATTGGTTTTCTTACTGGTAAAATAATTTCAGCTAAACCCACACAGCTTCTTTTAGATGTTAACGGGGTTGGTTACACCGTTTCAATATCGATTAACACATTTGAAAAAATTTCCGGTAAAGAAACTGCTTCGCTCCATATCTACACAAATGTAAAAGAGGATTCAATTTCATTGTTCGGATTTTTTAAAGAGGCTGAAAAGGAGATGTTCGAAATTCTTATCTCAGTTTCAGGAGTTGGTCCAAAATCTGCACTTGGACTATTATCAGGCATTTCAGTTGAAAACCTTAAGCACGCAATTATTGAAGAAAATGTTTCAAGGATAGTGGCTGTTCCAGGAATTGGAAGAAAGACTGCAGAAAGGTTAATTCTTGAGCTTAAATCTAAAGTTGGTGCAATTGAAGACGGTGATGTTGCTGCTCATCCAAGCCGCAAACAGGAAGCAATTTCTGCACTTACGACTCTTGGTTATAATATCAAGATTGCAGAAAATGCTGTATTTAAAATCTTGTCTGCAGAACAGGATTGCGGGCTGGAAGAATTAATTAAAAAAGCTCTCTCTGAATTAAACAGGTAAAGTACTACTTAACTCCACAGGTTAGTTCAGCAATTCCTTCAATCTTTCCAACAAGCTTATCTCCACGATTTACTTTACTAACGCCGGCAGGAGTGCCTGTAAAAATCAAATCACCTTTCTCAAGAGTCATTACAGAAGAAACATATTCTACAAGTTCAGCAGGATTAAAAATCATACTGGCTAAAGTATCTTCCTGTTTAATAACACCATTTACACTAAGTGTTATTTTTTCATCTAGTGATAATTTGTAATCTTCTTTAAGAAAAAAATCAGAAATAACAGCAGAAGTATCGAAGCACTTTGCAAGTGTCCAGGGATGTCCTTTACTTTTTAATTTTGATTGCACATCACGCAAAGTCATATCCAATCCAACACCATAACCTGCAATTGCATTCTCTGCTTCTTCAAGAGATGCATCTTTAACTTTTGCCCCAATAAGTAAAACAAGTTCAATCTCGTGATGCAATTCATTTCCAAAGGTAGGATGGATAATATCTTCTCCTGAATGAATTACAGCGGAAGCCGGTTTTAAGAAAAGAACTGGTTTAGGAGGAACTTCATTTCCAAGTTCTTTTGCATGCTCTGCATAGTTTCTGCCAATGCAAACAATTTTCCCAATTGGAATTTTCTGAGCACTGTTTTTTATTTTTACTTCGTGCATAAAATTATATTAGCAAATTATTATTTACGCAAATATATAAGAAGGTAATCAGAATTGATAATTTTGGATTGTTTAGAGGTATTACTTCAACAGTATCATCTTCTTCGTTTCTCTAAAACTATCTGCTGTTAAAGTATAGAAATATATTCCGCTTGTTAGCCCTTCAGAATTAAACTCAAGTTCGTAGTTGCCAGCAGATTTCACTTCGTTAACGAGTGTTATAATTTCGTTACCTAACACATCATAAACCTTTAAGCTAATAAATTGCATACTGCTTACTGCATATTGAAAAATGGTAGTTGGGTTAAACGGGTTTGGGAAGTTTTGTAACAACTCCGATGAATTGATTATTCCCTTTTCTTCTTCATTCAAAGAACTTGGTTCATTCTGTTTAAGTATATAACTAAATGCAAAAGTAACCGGGTATACGTATTTTCGGAAAGGTATAAGCATATCCTTTCTAGCGTCTCCATCAAGGTCAGCTATTGCCACCGGATAGAATTCCGCTCCGGGTTGTGTTGCCTCGTTAAACTTTGCATAAAATACTTTATATCTGTGTTCATTAGTTGATCCAGCAAATTTAAGTATCAATATGCTGTTTCCTATTGAGATTATAAGCTCCTCAGTACTATCATCATCAATATCAATCGCTTGAAAATAGTTGGTATTTAATGAAACGAGGTATCGTAACTCTATATATGCAACAACTCTATAGCTGTTATCTCCAACTGCCTCATAACACTGAAATATTGATATTCCTTCTTCAAAATCCTGCCCACCAATCCAAAATTCAGGTTTACCATTTTCATCAATATCACTTGTAACTGTTTTCATATATGGATTATAAATTGGAAACAAAGTCGACCAGATAATTTCGTAAGTATTAGTATCTAAGTTTTCAATTGCATAAATATTTCTTTCACTCGTAGCAAGTATTAACTCAATTTTTCCATCAGAATCAAAATCATCTATTGCAAATCCTGTTGGTGTTTCACTCTCCGTAATCTTTTCATAAACGGATGCAAAATTATTGATACTATCTCGGTACTCACCAATTATTATTCTTGAGGGATTACTTGCATCAACAAAAGCGCAATCAGTCACATTGTTATCGTCAAAATCACCAAAAGTCATATCATTAATCTGGTTGGGTTCATAATAAAAGATAAAATCAAATGTTGTTGGCAGCACACCAGCAGAGTCACTTTATAAACAACACCATTATTGACAAGTTTTGAGCTTAAATAAATATCTTTTTCTCCAGTTCTATGAATATCACCCATAGCTTTTACAAAAATTGTGGAAGAATCATATTCAAATATGCTTTTATAAATTCCATCAGTATCTCTTTCAAATATTCTGACTGGTCCACCAGGTGGATAAGGTAGATTGGGGACATCTGTATAACCATACAATTCAGGATGGCTATTATTGTTCAAATCTTCAATAGGTAATGGCATCCAATGGCTATTGGCAACTTGAACCTTTTGCCAAAATGAAAATCTATCAGCATACTTGGTTGTATCTATCTCCCAAATGTTTATTATAGTAGTGTCAACACCATCAATGTCCTCAAATAGTTTTTTATTTTGATTAAGATTAAAGATTCTTGTCATTCCATCAGGATAGGTGAGTTTACAAATATTTGGAGATGTTTCTTGAACCTTACCGCCTCGCTGTACAAACCTCTGCAATTCATCTTCTTTGTTAAAGGTGCTTTGCTGTGCAATACAAAGAGTGTTAAACAAAAACACAAGGGAAATAAATATTATTTTTTTCACCTTTTTATCATCTTAAAATGTTTAGGAAGATACCTGCACGATGGGTTTCTGCGGATGATACACCTTCTCGGCAAAAAGATTAATAATTAATACTGAGAATATTAGTAGAGGTGTTCTCTTAGGGTTATGTTTTTTGCAGCACATCACATTTCCCAATTATTGTTGAGATAAATGTAAGGAAATCAGGGGATATTTGCGAGGGAGATTTTCTATAACCTATTCTACGTCTTCTGCTTCTTTTTTGTTGCGGCAGGAAAAAGAATATTATTAAGTATTAACCTGTAACCGGGTGAGTTTTTATAAAGATTAAGATCGGTTGGAGGATCGCCTACTGCGTGCTGGTAATCCTCAGGATCGTGCCCGCCGTAAAAAGTAAATGTGCCCCTGCCAAAATTCCCGTGGATATATTTAACCTGGTCGGTTCCTTCCCGTTCAGCTAAAATTATAGCTGAGTTTTTTATAGTGTTCCTGCGGAACATTGTTGTCTGACCCATAAATCCTCTTAAAACATTTATGTGGCATTGTGTAAGCATAGTTGGAACAGGATCGTACTTTGCAGAGAACTCGAACAGGGTAAAATAATCATTCTTAAAATTACTGATCTCTATTGGCTGGATATCTATATTGCTGTACTCGTAGAGATATGGATTCATTTCCAGGGTAAAATCCGTAAATGCAAGAGTGTTATTAAAGCTCAGCATTTCCTGTGCATCAGGATCAGAAGCATCACCGTCAAACATCTGTTCAACAATATCAACATCAAATGCGGCGAGTGAAATATCGTAAGAATCTGTTGCCGAACACATTGCAAAAAGAAATCCTCCTTTAGCAACAAAACTTTTTATATTAAGCGAAACAGCTTTTAACATTTCCGAAACTTTTTTAAACCCGTTTTGTTTTGCATTCTGCTCATACTGCAACTGCTGATCAATATACCACTGCGCATTACTGAAGCTTGCATAAAATTTTCCGTACTGCCCGGTAAAATCTTCGTGGTGAAGATGAAGCCAGTCATAATTTTCCAAATCACCTTTTAAAATTTCATCATTCCAAATTTTATCATATTTAATTTTTGCATACTCCAGCACAAGGGTTACGGCATCATCCCACGGCTGAAAGCCGGGAGGAACATAAACTGCAATGCGCGGAGCTTTTTCAAGGCGGATAACATCCATGTTGTTCTCTTCACTCTGTACAAAAGCATAAATCTCAGTGACTTGCGATAAGGAGAGTTGTTCGAAAAAAACTCCTTCAATCCGGCATTCTGTAGCAATCTTATCATTATAATCAAGAAGAAAAGAACCGCCATTATAATTAAGAAGCCAGTCTGCTTTTAAACCATCGCCTAAAGCATTAAAGGTTATACCGTACGCTTTTAAATGATCAGTCTGGTTTGCATCCATCGGGATAAGGATTTTTGATTGAGCATACAAAAAACCTGTTGCTGAAAATAGAAAGATGAAAAATATTTTTACAAGTTTCGTCAACATAAAAAAATAAGGGCGATTCACAGAACCGCCCTGTTAATAATAAATTTTATTTTTTGTTAAGCAGATTTTTTATCAGTCATCAGAAACAAAGGTTCTGCTCCGTTCTCAACAACATCTTTAGTGATTATACATTTTCGTATATCTTTTTTGTTCGGTATTTCATACATGATATCGAGCATAAAATTTTCGACTATAGATCTTAAAGCTCGTGCACCTGTTTTTCTTTCGATGGCTTTTTTAGCAATCACATCTATTGAAAAAGGATCGAATTCAAGTTCAACACCTTCCATTAATAATAATTTTTTATATTGTTTTAATATTGCATTCTTCGGATCGGTTAAAATACTTTTTAATGCCGCTTCATCAAGATCCTGCAAGGGTGCAACAATGGGAATCCTTCCGATCAACTCCGGGATCAATCCATATTTAAGCAAATCTTCAGGTTGAATATGATCTAATAATTCTTCATCAGTTTCTTTCTCTTTAAGATCAGATTTAAAGCCCATTTTGTTTTTATTTATTCTCGATGCAATTATCTTGTCTATTCCGGAAAATGCACCTCCAAGTATGAAAAGAATATTTTTTGTATTAAGATTTATCAAATTTTGCTCGGGATGTTTTCTTCCTCCCTTTGGCGGAATCCCTGCAACAGTTCCTTCAAGTATTTTTAGCAACGCCTGCTGAACCCCTTCGCCGGATACATCGCGGGTAATGGAAGTGCTCTCGCTCTTCCTCGATATCTTATCAATCTCATCAATGTAAACTATTCCCTTCTGTGCTCTATCGAGGTTATAATCGGCTGCCTGCAAAAGATGCACAAGTACTGTTTCTACATCATCACCAACATAGCCGGCTTCCGTTAAAGTTGTTGCATCGGCAATAGCAAAGGGTACATCCAAAATCTTTGCAAGAGTTTGTGCTAAAAGTGTTTTGCCAACGCCGGTAGGACCGATTAAAAGAATATTACTCTTTTCAATTTCAACGTCATCAAGTTCAAAAAAGGATGAGCGTGAGTTTATTCTTTTATAATGATTATAAACTGCAACCGATAGGACCTTCTTTGCTCTTTCCTGCCCTATCACAAAATCATCAATAGCTTTTTTTATTGTTGCCGGGATGCGTTTTTTAGTTTCAGTTTCTGCTTTGTAATTATATGCTGCAAGGTTATTTTTAAGAATATCTACACTGCTTGAGATACAGATATCGCAAATATGAACATCGGGTCCGGCAACCATGCTGCTAACTTCAGTTCCATCTCTTCCGCAGAATGAACATTTTACTATATTCTTATTTTGCTTCTTATTCATCTTTCTTTCCTTAACTTAGTTTGTTCCTTATTAATAATATTTCGTTTCGTGCCTCATCAATGTAAAGCGAATTGGGGAATTCAATCAATAATCTTTCATAAATTTCAAGGGCTTTTTCCCTGTTTCCCAGACCTGAATGATAAGTTTTACCCAGCAAATATAACGCTTTATCAGCATAGATATTTTTCTCTCCCTCCTCTGCAATATTTTCAAACAGCTTTATTGCTTCATCAAAATCATCTTCAGCGAGTATCATTTCTGCATGGCGCAGTTCGGTTATTGAATGCAGAACAAATGCCTGCGGATTTTGGTAAATCAAACTGTATTTGTTAGCCGCTTCGCTAAATTTTTTCTGCTCTGTTAATAATTCAGCTTCTGCAAATTGCACAAGGTTAGACGAATCGTTCATTGTTGTGTTCAATACTAATGATAACTCTATCGCATCATTAGCATTATCATCTTTAAGGTTGTGCAGGATAGCTGCGAGTTGGTTATTTGCTTCATCAAAATTTTGCTTGAAAAGGTTTACCCTTGCAAGTTTAAATTTAGCCAGGTTATGCAGCTGGTTATCGCTGTGTGTTTTCTCAATTAACTTTGAAAAAAATAACTCAGCTTCATCCAGGTTTCCATTTAGTAGAGCAATGTTCCCAAGTTCAATAAATGCATCGCCAGCAGATTTAGAATTTATACCATCACTAATTACAATCTTAAAATTTTCTGATGCTTTTAAAGGATCGTTTTGCATGTAAAACTGTATTAAACCTATTCGCAGCAAAGCTTCGAAAGCTGCTTCAGTATTAGCGTAAATTTCCACCACCTCGTTAAAGGCAGTTAACACATCATCAATTTTTTCTGAATCATACTTTATAAAATGAAAATATGGTTTCCACAAAGGAAGTGATTCCCGGTAATCTTCAATTAATGTTGCTTCAATAGATTTCGCATAACCTAACTTTGCAATGGGAATAAGCGGGGAATTTGGATACAGATCGATTATCTCACCGTAAACTCTTCCAGCCATCAAATAGTTTTTCTCCCTTGATAGCAATTCTGCAAAGTTGTAAAGATCTTTTCCTAAATTCGATTGCTCCTCATCTATATCCCGGTAAACTTCAAATGCTTCCTCAAACTCTTTAGCTTCAGTTAATAGTCTTGCATGCAGGTAGGATAAACTTAAATTACTTCTACTACTCCAATCTTCAACAACAAGAATTGTTGCTTCCAGTGCATCCGGCTTACCAGAATATGAAAGTATCATTTGTTCAATTACCTGGCGCTGCATCGGCTCTTTATCAAGTATAGTGCAATATTCTTCAGCAGCTTTACCAAACTGCATTGTTAAAGTGTAAAGTTGTGCAAGATCATAAGCAAAAAGAACTTTATCATCAGAAATTTCTTTACCGCGTTCATACAATTCAATTGCTTTTTCAAACGCCCGTCGTTCAACTGCGTAGTTTGCAATTATTCTGTACATCATCGGGTTTTTTGGAGTTCGCATTAAAGCTTCATCCCACACCTCGTAAGCTTTTTCCTCGTTTCCCATAATATAATATGTGGAACCAAGCATTCCGTGTAAAGAAATATCATCCGGTTTCTCTAAAATTCTATTTTCCAGGAGATCAATAGAAGCAGCGTAATTTTTTAGCTGGAGATATACTCTATGTAAGGCATTAAAATACTGTGTGTTAGAGGATTCAGAAAAATATAATCCTTCGAAAAGTTTTAAAGCCTCCTCATATTGTCCTGCACGCTCTAAACTTTCTGCCAAAGTGAATTTTGCGTAATCATCATCCCTTACCTGGGCATTAACCAGAAATACCAAGAAAATAAGTAAAACTATAATTTTCATTATCATATAATAAAAATAATAAATTAGCTGGCGCATTCAAGGGTAATAATTGTTATTAAATTGAGCAATAAAATGAAGTGCGCTGTATATGCCCTTAATTTCATTGATAAAGAAAGTATTCTTTAATAGGTTTGAAACATTATATTTAGGTGATATGAAGAAAGTATTAATTTTAGGTTCTACCGGCTCTATAGGTGTTAACAGTCTTGAAGTTATCAACCGGCTTAAAGATGATTTTAAAGTAAGCGGGTTAACTGCAAACTCAAATGTATCGCTGTTGCTGGAACAAGTGAGGAAGTTTGATCCTGATGTTGTGGCTGTAAGGGATAAAAATGCAGCAGCAATTATAAAAGAAAAGTTGCCTCCCGGATGCAATTTGCTTGTTGGCGATAAAGGATTAATTGAAGCTGCAGCAAATGCAGATTATGATATATTCATAGGTGCGATGGTTGGTTTTGCCGGACTATTACCTACAATCGAAGCAGTAAAGCGTGGCAAAAGAATTGCGCTGGCAAATAAGGAAACGCTGGTTGTAGCCGGAGAGTTTGTAACCGATCTCTGCAGGGAAAACAATTCGGAAATTATCCCGGTTGATTCCGAACACAGTGCGATTTATCAGTGTCTGATAGGCGAAAAGTTAGAAGAAGTGGAAAAACTGATTTTAACTGCTTCGGGCGGACCTTTTTTAAATAAGGAAAAATCCTTCTTTGAGAAAGTCACAGTTGATGAAGCGCTGAATCATCCTAACTGGAAGATGGGTAATAAAATCAGTATCGATTCTGCAACAATGATGAACAAAGGTTTAGAGGTAATTG
>CBEPPX010000013.1:0-15126 GCA_965511205.1 uncultured Ignavibacteriales bacterium
TTATCTTCAATTGTAAAGTCTTCATTTGAAATATCAAAGAAGATATTGGAGGAAGCTTCAACTTTAATTCTTGCTTGAGTTGTTGGAAGATTTGGAATCTGCACATCTTCGGATCCATCGTTGGTAGTATTAGAAATGAGCACTTCTGCGTAAGTAAATCCTCCATCGGTAGATAATAAAATGTTCACTTCAGTAGCACTTACAGGAGCAACGCTCGTATTGGCAACATCCCAGGTTATTGTTTGTGTGGAATTACCCTGCCAGGTAACTGAAGTATTTGGAGTGGTCACAAGAAAAGGTCCTGCAGCATCAGTAACGCTAAATTGCATTTCATCGTAATCAACTCCGCCACCTCCCGCTCTATTATCTCTAACCGTTAATCTAAATTTCAATGTTCTTGCATAAGTTGGTAATATTTCACCTATCGTTTGCGTGTTATTTAGTAAATCGGAGAGTTTTGGAAAAGTTCTCCATGGATAGAGTGTGGCATCAAAACTTCTAAATATTGGCGCATTACCGGATGGGCTGTTAGGGTGTCCGGCGGGTCCAAGATCAAATTCTTCCCAGTTGTAAATTAAAGTATCACCATCAGGATCTGTGGCAGAGCCGGTTAAAATAAAAGGTGTATTAATTGGAATTGTGAACCCACCGGTTCCTGCGTTTACAATTGGTGAGCTATTTCCGGTTGATGTAATAACTGGGCAAGAGTTTCCTCCACTATTTATTGTGTAGTTAACCATCTCCACGAAACTTATGTTGTGAAAATAATCATCACTGTTATTCTGTGTATTCTGATTTCCGCATATACCTGCATATGCCTGAATAGTACTTCCGCTTCCAGGTTCGTATGCTGTACTAGCATTTCTATTTCCACCACTGCAAGATCCAGCATTACCATTAAAGCTATGGTTGCCTCCAAATTGATGACCCATTTCGTGAGCAACATAATCAATGTAAAATGGATCGCCAATCGGGCTAGACAGCCCTGTAACACCTTGTGCCTTAAAACCATTAGTGCAAATTACTGCAAGAAACGCTACTCCGCCGCCGCCGGTACTAAAGACATGTCCAAAATCATAATTAGCAGAACCGATTACAGCATCAATATTTGCCTGGTTTTGCCCTAACATTTGACCGCCGCTAAAATTTGAATAAGGATCAGTGTTGGGATCGGTATAAATAATGAGATCATTATTTGCAACGAGTACCATTCTTACAGCAATTTCTTTTTCATAAACTCCGTTTACACGATTAATGGCGGTTACAACTGCAGCCAAACCTGCAGCTACAGTTCCACCATGAAATATTGTATATTCACCCGTTGCAGCACAAGCTAATCGATAAGTACGTAATTCATCTCCGGTAAGAACAGCTTCACCACTAGTAACTAATTCTTTTAGTTCGAGAGCCATTGCTGATTCTAATCCAAATACCTCGCAAGAAGCGCTTAGTTGATCTTCCGAGGGCACAAAATCTTTTTTGTAATATGATATATAATTCTGATTATCTCCCATACTATAAGGATCAATGTATACAGTTCCATTTACTGAAAAGATAATTGCATGAAAGCCTGTTGGTGTGATATCAAACCTTGCAGAGGCTGTTGCATCATTTATTCCTTGTCCAAGGTAGGTTTTAATTTCGGGAAATTTGTTCGCGAGCTCTTCTTCCATTACTAGAGATTCAACAATTTTAAAACGAGTGAATTCGCCGTTTGGTAAAGGGAAAGCTATAATAGTTGTTGAATTTATAACTTTTATTGATTTTTCTGATGGAGCTTCACTTAATGCAGATTGCATTGCTTGAATATCCAGCTCAAGCGTTCTATATGATTGAGGAATTATATATCGTTCGCCTGCAGTTTGAATTGAAGATTCTTGAATATCGCTCCACAATTCTTCATGTGAATTTTGCGCAAAGGTAAAGCTGCAAAATAATATAAATACTACCGGAAGTATAAAATGAAAGCATATTAACAAAGTTTTTCTATCCATAACAATTTGATCTCCTAATAATTTGGAAATAAATACAATTAATAATTTTGTTCGAAGATAGAAATAATACTATTACAAAACAATTTTGCTTGTTTTTTCTAATAAGGAGTAGGCACTGATGAAGCTAATCAGGCTTAAAATGCAAATCTAAGCAGAGCTCCAATAATAGCGGGACTTTTTTTTCTACTTATCTTATCGAAAATCTTACTATTTTTAACGTTAATAATTATTTCATTATTTAAGGATTAAAACAATGTTTTTTAGATTACTTGTAAGTTTTGTACTATTTGCTGGTTTTTTGTTTGCTCAAGATGATTACAAGCCCTGGATAAAAAGTGAACGTGAAAGACATTCAAAATCAATTGAACTTTCAAAAATTCAATACCCGGGCGATTCTAAGATTGATGTAACTTATTATGGGTTGGATTTAGCAGTAACGAATCAACCCCGAAACATAAAAGGCAGCGTTGTTGTGAATGCTAATGTGGATACTTCTTCCATTAGCACTATATTTCTTGATTTGCGTAATGAACTTAATGTTGATTCTGTTTGGAGTAATGGATTAACAACAACATTTACCCATGTAAGCCATAAGCTTAATATTGATCTGGATAGAACATACACTATGGGTGAATCATTTTCTGTAAAAGTTTTTTACCAGGGAGAACCCGGTTCTAGCGGCTTTGGCAGTTTTGAATTTGGTACACACAGTGGCACACCGATAACATGGACGCTGAGCGAACCTTATGGTGCGCCAGATTGGTTCCCTTGCAAAGATACACCAGCAGATAAAGCTGATTCATCCGATGTTTGGATTACAGTTGCTGATAACTTTATAGCTGTTGCTAACGGAACGCTTATAAGTACAACTAACAACGGTAATGGTACAATTACTTATTACTGGGAAAGTCGTTACCCAATAGCTCAATACCTTATTTCTCTCGCTATTACAAATTATCAACAGTACGATACCTATTTTCATTACGGTGTAAATGATTCGATGTTAATCTCACATTATGTTTATCCTGAATCATTTACCGGCATTAAAAATCTTTTAGATGAAACAGATGATATGATTGCAGTTTTTAGTGATAGGTATGGACTTTATCCTTTTGTTAATGAACGTTACGGGCATGCTGAAATGGAATGGGGCGGTGCGATGGAGCATCAAACTTGCTCATCTATGGGCTTTTGGGGTAGAGGTGTAGTTTCTCACGAACTCGCTCATCAGTGGTATGGTGATATGATTACATGTGCAGATTGGCATCATATCTGGCTAAACGAAGGTTTCGCAACTTATTCAGAGGCAGTTTATCTTGAAGACATCAGTGGTAAAGCGGCTTACGATTCCCAGATTCAAAGTGAAATGAATTTTGCCAAAACAGCTAATGGAACAATCTGGGTTCAGGACATTACAAATATTGGCGAAATTTTTAACGGTGCACGTTCTTATGCAAAAGGTGCCACCGTTCTGCATATGTTACGCGGTATAGTTGGTGATTCAACTTTCTTTGATATTATGCGTGCTTATTCTTCTGATCCTGCAGTTTCTTATGGAGCGGCAACAACTGAAGATTTTCAGAGAGTTGCTGAAACTGTTTACAGTTCTTCGTTAGATTACTTCTTCCAGGAATGGATCTATGGAGAGAAGTATCCTGTATATAACGTTGGATGGAATAAATCTCATGTATCTGGTGAAACGTACCAGATCACTCTGATTATTACTCAAACTGTTAGACCTAATCCTTCATTTTTTACAATGCCTGTTCAGGTTAAATTTAATACTAGTTTAGGTGATACTACTGTAACACTTTTCAACAACCAGCAGGTGCAGAATTTTCAATTTGATATAACCGGAGATCCGCAATCAATTTCTTTCGATCCCGGTAATTGGATCTTAAAAACTCTGCAGGGTATTACCGAAGTTGAAGATGCAACTATTCCTCGGGAATATAGTCTCGAGCAGAATTATCCCAATCCTTTTAATCCAATAACAAATATCAAGTTTAGGATTTCGGATTTCGGATTTGTTTCTTTGAAGGTTTACGATGTTTTAGGTAACGAAGTTGCTACTTTGGTTGATGAAGAAAAACCGGCAGGAAATTATAAAGTTGATTTTTCTGCAAATGGATTAACAAGCGGAATATATTTCTATACTTTGACCGCAGGTAACTTTAAGGAAACGAAAAAGATGATTCTGATGAAATAGTTGTCCCTTGACATCAGAAAGCAATTTACTTATTTTTGCTCTGCCACTGTCCCGATGTATCAGGACGGTGGCAATTTTTTTTAAATCAAAAAAAAGAATAGAGAGATAAAAATGGTTCAGGAAAACTTTGTTTATCTAACCAGGGGAAGATTAGTAGAGTTAGAAAAAGAGTTAAAAGAGATGAAAATTAACGGCAGGAAGGAGATGGCTGAAAAAATTGCTGAAGCCCGCGCCCACGGTGATCTTTCTGAAAATGCCGAATATGATGCTGCAAAAGAAGAGCAGGGGCTGTTTGAATTAAGACTAAGCAAAATGGAAAATGCTCTTTCCCGTGTAAGAATTATCGATCATTCGCAATTCCCGGAAGATGAAGTTCATATTTTATCTAAGGTAACTATAAAAAATCTAAAAACTAATAAACAACTCGATTACACACTTGTTTCTCCCGAAGAAGCAGATTTCCAAGCTGGAAAAATTTCTGTAACCTCACCTGTTGGTAAAGGATTAATGGGAACAAAAGTCGGCGATACAGTAAAGGTTAAAGTGCCTGCCGGATTACTTGAGCTTAAAATATTAAAACTGGGACTATAACTTCCTTTTTTAGAAGTTTATAGACTTTATTAGTATTCGGATTCTACTCTTCGTATTAAACAATATTAACTCTTATTTTTCTTAATTTAAACCTGTTGTTTCATATAAAATATTCTAAATTTTTTTAAATGATTAAAACAATCGATCAGAAAATATTAAAATTTATTGATGAGGAAACTCTTTTAAACAAAGGGGATAAGGTGCTTGTTGCGCTTAGCGGAGGTGCTGATTCTGTTTTTCTAATAAGTTTCCTTTTGAAGTATAAAAAACGTTTTGATCTTAATTTATCAGCTTTCCACTTAAACCATAACTTAAGAGGAAAAGAAGCAAATGATGATGAAAATTTTTGCCGCAGTTTTACTAAACAAAATAAGATTGAATATTTCTCTGTTTCCAAAAATGTAAAAGCATTTGCTAAAAAAAATAAAATTTCTGTTGAAGAAGCTGGCAGAAAACTTAGATACAGCGAACTTGAACGCATTGCAGGCAAAAATGGTTTTAACAAAATTGCAACCGCACACAATGCAAACGATAATACGGAAACAGTCCTGCTTAACTTAATTAAGGGAACTGGCTTAAAAGGAATTGCAGGCATCCCGGTTAAGCGCAACAACATTATCCGTCCTATTCTAACTGTAACAAAGGATGATATTCTTTCATACCTTGTAAAGAAAAAAATTCCTTATAGAATCGATTCCAGTAATCTTTCAAGTGAATACGAGAGAAACTTTTTAAGAAACGAAATTATTCCAGGTATTAAAGAAAAACTGAATACAAAGCTAGATATTGCTCTGCTTAAATCTTCCAAAGTGTTCAGGAGTATTTCATCAGTTTTAGATAATCAAATTAATGCAAAAATTATTGATGCCGTTAAATTCAAGGAAAACCAGCTTTCAATCAATATTGATGAGATACTAAAATTAGATGAAAATCTTATTGGTGAGTTTTTTAAGAAAACTGTCCCAACTTATTTTTCCATAGAATTATCAAACGAGAATATAAAAGCACTCACTTCTTTACTAAATAAACAAAAGGGAAGAAGTGTTACCCTTAATAACGGGATTATGGTGTACCGTGAGAGCAAAAGGATTATAATCTCAAAAAGAAAAAAATTTGAAAAAAAGGAAATTGAAATAGCCGTTGGAAAATCAAAAAAGATTAACGGGGGAGTAATTTCTTTAAGTAAAGTTCTTTTAAAGAATGTAATAAAAAATAACGATAGATCAATTGAATATATTTCGGGCGATGACATCTCCGGTAAGTTTATTCTTAGAACATGGAAAGATGGCGACAGGTTTTATCCTCTTGGGATGAAAGGCTCCAAAAAGCTTTCTGATTTTCTTGCCGAACAACGTGTTCCATCTTACAAAAAAAAGGAACAGCTAGTTCTTACAATTTCTGGAAGAATTGTTTGGGTAGTTGGACTTCGTTTAGATGATATGTTTAAATTAAATGCTAATACTAAAAAGGTATACAAACTATGCTGGAAACAAAAAGCAATTTAAAGGATAACATAATGGTGGGTGATGAAAAATTCATTCCATACCTGGCTGAGGATGAAATTCAAAAAAGAATAAAGGAACTTGCTGAACAACTTTCGGAAGATTATAAAGGAAAGGTTCCAGTCTTTATCGGGGTATTAAACGGTTCATTTCTTTTTATGTCCGATATTATTAGATATATGAATAGCGATTGCGAAATAGATTTTTTCAAACTCTCCAGTTACGGCGATGAAAAAATTTCTTCCGGTCGTGTAAAACTTTTAAAAGAACTCAACTGCGATGTGAATGGCAGGGATATAATTATTGTTGAAGATATCGTCGATTCTGGCTTATCTATAAATTATATCGAGGATCTATTTTCTGAAAAAAAACCAAGCAGTATGAAGGTTGTATCGCTTTTGGTTAAACCCGGAAGTCTAAAATATGATGTAAAAATTGATTATATTGGCTTTGATATTCCTAGCAAATTCGTTATTGGATATGGGCTGGATTATGCTCAAAAGTATAGGAATTTAAGATCAATCTATGTTTTAAGTGAATAAGGGAGCACGATTTTTTAATGGAACTTTTTAACGGAAAATTTTTTATGGCAGATAACGACGGCAATAAGAAAAAACCACGCAATCCTAAAGGCGGCGGACCCGGTAAACCGGATGATAATTTTGACTGGTCTAAAATTATCCGGATGGTATTTGGCTGGGGTGCTGTTATTGTTGCTGCAGTTATTTTAATGCAGGTTTTCAGATCAGGTACCGAAAATTATGTTGAAATTCCTTTTGCAGAGTACGAAAGATTGATAAATGAATCTGATAAGATTACAAACGCGCAAATTACCAAATCAGATCTGAACGATTATTTTTTTAGGGCAGATCTCACCTCTGAAACTATTGTTACTATCGATAAAAACACTACCACAGTAAAAGCAATTTCAGTTTACATTCCAGAACCGATGATTAAGGACCAGGAAGCTGTTTGGAAAGCAAATGGGATAATCTATTCCTTTGATAAAGAATCAAGCGAATGGATGAATATACTTATCGGCTTTTTACCCTGGATACTAATTATTGCTGTTTGGATAATTATTATGCGCAGAATGCAGGGGCAGAGTGGCGGATCGCGCGGCATTTTTTCGTTTGGAAAGAGTAAGGCAAAGTTAATGTCGCAATCAAGCCAGAAAGTAACATTTAAAGATGTTGCTGGAACAGATGAAGCAAAGATAGAATTACAGGAGATTATAGAATTTTTAAGAGAACCAACAAAATTTCAAAAACTTGGCGGAAAAATTCCAAGAGGTGTTTTACTTTTAGGACCTCCGGGAACAGGCAAAACATTGTTAGCCCGCGCAGTTGCCGGTGAAGCAGATAAACCATTTTTCTCCATCAGCGGTGCTGATTTTGTTGAAATGTTTGTTGGAGTTGGTGCAAGCAGGGTAAGAGATTTATTTGAGCAAGGTAAAAAAAGTGCTCCATGTATAATTTTTATTGATGAGATTGATGCAGTTGGAAGACAGAGAGGCGCAGGACTCGGTGGCGGACATGATGAGAGAGAACAAACGCTTAACCAATTGCTTGTTGAAATGGATGGATTTGAACAGAACAGTGGTGTAATTATTATTGCTGCAACTAACCGCCCGGATGTACTTGATCCTGCTCTTTTAAGACCTGGTAGATTTGACAGGCAAATTGTTGTGGACCGACCTGATGTTAAAGGCAGAGAAGGTATCTTAAAAGTTCATACCCGGATTATTCCACTTGAATCATCAGTTAATCTTGAAGTTTTAGCTAAGGGAACTCCCGGTTTATCTGGGGCAGATCTTGCAAACCTTGTTAACGAGGCAGCTTTGTTGGCTGCTCGTAAAGATAAAAAGAAGGTTGAGATGATAGATTTCGAAGAAGCGAAAGATAAAGTGATGATGGGAATGGAAAGAAAGAGTCTTATCATTACTGAAGAGGAAAAGAAAACCACATCATATCACGAAATTGGTCATGTGCTTGTTGCACGCATGATTCCTGAAGCTGATCCTGTTCATAAAGTTACTATTATTCCTCGCGGGCGAGCACTTGGTGTTACGAGTTATCTTCCAATTGATGAAAAGCACACTTACTCCAAAGAATACCTGGAAGCAGTTATAACTTATGCGCTTGGAGGAAGAGCTGCTGAAAAACTTGTTTTCGATCATTACACAACAGGCGCCGGCAACGATATTGAAAAAGCCACAGGAATTGCAAGGAAAATGGTTTGCGAGTGGGGAATGAGTGAAAAGCTGGGTCCTTTAAGCTACGGTGCTAAAGAGGAAGAGATCTTTCTTGGCAGAGAAATTCAAACACACCGCGACTACAGCGAAAATACTGCTATTGAGATTGATGAAGAGATTAAAGCTATAGTCAATATCGCAATGCGCCGGGCTGAGAAGATTTTAAAGGAAAATATAAACCTGCTTCATTTATTATCTAAGGAACTTCTTGAACGGGAAATACTCGATTCGGAAGAAATTGATAAGATAATTAAGGGTGAAGAACTTCCACCTGTTAGCAAAGAATTTCCTGAGCATGTTCAGAAACTAATGGAACAGCGTAAGCCAAAAGATACTGCGCCACAAGATGAACCAAAGTGAGCAGGGTACTATTCTTTACAGGGATGAATTAATTAGAAAACTGATTCATCTCAGTTCATTATCTATCCCAATTATTTATTACTTTATTTCTACGCGATCTGCAGCCATAATTCTGGGCATATTAACGGCTGTTGCTCTTTTACTCGATCTTACAAGGCACTTCCATCCTTCAGTTGGAAATATTTTTTATAAAATATTCGGGTTCCTGCTTCGCAAGCACGAAATAGATAAAAAACAAAAAAACCTTAACGGTGCTACTTATGTTCTTATTTCTGCATTAATTGGAGTGCTTATCTTCCCAAAAGTTGTTTTTATTACTGCGTTTTCAATATTGATAATCAGCGATACGATGGCAGCATTGATTGGAAGAAAATTTGGACGACACAAATTCTTGTTAAAAAGTCTTGAGGGAACTTTAGCCTTTTTTGTTAGTGCATGTATAGTGGTTTTTTTTACACCAAAAATCGGAAACTTTCCGGAAGAATATATGATTGGTTTTGCTGCAGCATTTGTTGGAGCCATAATTGAAAACATTTCATCCAGGTTGATTGATGATAATCTCTCAATTCCACTTTCGGTTGGATTTACATTGTGGATATTATACCTGGCGATTCTTCCAAAGTTAGAATTAATTTTATCAAACGTGCCGAGGTAACTATGAAAAAATTCGTACTGACGGTCTTACTTTTTAGTTTTATTCTTTTTCTTATTTCCTGTGATGCTACCGATAAACCCGCCAGAGGATTTGAAGATGAAATTTTTGTTGTGGCAGATTCAGTTGAGTATGAGGGATTACGAACTGCAATGGAATCGGCTTTTGAAAAACTGATATATACCCCTCAGCCGGAAAAATTATTTACTTTAAAGCGAATTAATGTTTCCGAAGTTGCAAAATATAAACGGAGAAAAAATATTGTAATTGTTGCACCGTTAAATTCAGGAACAAAAGCATCCGAATTCCTGAGCGCAATTGTTGATTCTTCTATTGAAGAAAAAATTAAAACTGATCCGAACTTTATTGTTTTTAAAGATGGTCTCTGGGCAAAAAACCAGCTTGTAACTGTGTTATCTGCACCGGATATGCAGCAGCTTGAGTTTAAAATTTTGCAAAATGCTGATAACCTGCTTTATGCTTTTCAAAAAAAATCTGATGAAAGATTATACAACAGTTTATACAATCCAAGGTATGAGCAAAAAAATATCGAAGGAAAATTTCTTAAAGAATATGGCTGGATTATTTATGTGCAGGCAGATTTTAAGGTTGCACTTGATAAGCCGGAAGATAATTTTGTATGGTTAAGAAGATCGCCGGGAAGCGATATGGAAAGATGGATTTTTGTTTACTGGATTGAAAACGCCTCACCCGAATATTTAAATCCAGATTCTATTAGAGTTGTTAGAGATAAAGTTACAAAAGAATTTTACCGCACAAGAAGTGATTCTTCCTACGTTGTTGTAGCCGAAGATTATTTTACTACAAACGAAGTTAACTTTAACGATAAGTATGCAATCCTCACACAAGGTTTGTGGGAGCTTAACATAAAAGGAATGGGCGGACCATTTGTTAACTACACTTTTTACGATGAAAGCACAAAACGTTTTTATATGATCGACGGTTCGGTTTTTGCACCAAAATATTATAAAAGAAATCTTATCCAGCAAATGGATGTAACGCTTCAATCATTCAGAATAGATGTAGAACTTTCCGGGGAAAGAAGAGAAGATCTTTTAGATGAAGTTGAAGAATCAGAAAATTAATTTCTGACATGATCTAAAACAGGGGGCAGATTAAAATTAGGCAGGTTTTCAATTATTTTTTGAACATAATATTTTGCTCTCTCGTTTTTTGCAAACTTTAGTTCATATAAAGCTCTTCGTGAGAGCATAGTGCCCACAAAATTTTCTATCATATTAATGTAGTAATTTCTTTTTTCAGGAAACCTGATTTTGAAATTAAAATCAGGAGCAGGATCATATTGATTACCTTTGACTACTTTAAATAGAAATAAATCAGGCACCAAATTATAACCTTCCGGTAGAACAAACTCTCCGCGCTGCATTTCCCCTTCAAAAATTTCCGGCGCTACGTAAAAATCTTTTTCATCAATGTTTGTTTCAACTAACCCGGTCATTATGTTTCTAAAATAAGTTTCTAGTTTTTGAGCATCAAAATCTTCACTTCTTTCAAATGGAACCAGCGCTGTTAAAAATTGGTTTACATCATTCTGAACGCCACCAAATAAACCGGGAAAAGCATTTGCAAGCTGGTTATAATACCACGATCTTCGCAGCAATTCCTTATCTATAACAGCAACATCTTTCCTGTAATCTTCTACATTTTGGTAATAGTAAGATGATGAAATAAAATAATCCCACTGGTAACTAAAAATTATTGCATCTTCAGTTACACTTCCAACAACGGCTTTCGTGTAATCCTCAAAAGTGTATATACCATGCTGGTTTACTTTATCAAAGTTTGAGTAAAACTGTATTATCAATGTAACTAATAGTAATCCTGGAAGAATAAAAACGTTCCTATTTTTACCGGTTAGTTCATACAGTTTTAAAGCACCAAAGACAGCGAAAAAAGCTATACTGATATAGGCAAGCAAAAAGTATGAATCGATATCGTGAATATCGTAGTTGATTGAATAAAGCATTGTAAAGAGAAAAGTGATTATTAAAAAAATGAAAAACCTTTTTGCTTTTATAAATGCAGCAAATAATCCAATCGCTGCAATAATCAAGCTGATTGAAAATTCCACAGGTAGAGTTTCAACAAAATAAATAAATTGTTTTTTTGCTGCCGCTGTTGATGAGAAAAGCCATACCTGGTACTGCTTTCCTGAAATGTGTCTTAATATTCTTTCGAGATCAATTGGATTTCCCCAGTTGAGCAGAGGTGACTGCGATGCTCTTATGGGAAGGTAGGAATAAATAATTACAAGCACAGGAATGAAAAATAAAATCATCAACCCAACCCTTTTTATAGAGCTTTGGTTTAATCCATATCTTAAAAAGTAAAGATAAGCCACGCCCGGTAGGATCAACAAGGTTGTCATATGGTTTGTGAAACCGAGTGCTAAAAAGAGAGCAAAAATAATCCAAGGAAAAATTTTATCATTATCATTTACAATTATGAATGCTTTTAGAAGAAACAAAATTATTAAAGTAATTAATAACAGGTGAAGTGAATAAACTTCAACCGATGTGCTTTGAAACCAGAACGTTTTGCTGAATGCAAGAATTAATCCGCCAAAAACAGCAGATAAATATTTTATAGAATCGGGAATAGCATTATTATTTGTAGTAATCGTTTTCTTTTTACTCTTATCCTTCTTTTTTAATTTTTTTGTTTTATCCTTTTTAACATTTTCTTTAGGAATAAATAGTCTTAAGTTATCCAATACAAGTTTTACTGTATAAACAAAAACTCCAACCGAAGTGCTGCAATAAAATGCAGCAAGCAGATTCATCTGGAAAATTTTTGTGAAGGGAAGGGGAATAAGCGAAAATAAAAAACCTATAATTGTAAACAGCGGATAACCTGTTGGATGAGCTATTCCAAGAGTAATCTGTACAGTTGCAAGTTCACCAGAATCAATCTGAACTACAGATGGAGCCAGTGTAAAAAGGTAAATTACAAAAACAAGAAATGCTGTAAGCAGATAATAGTATTTTTTGCCAAAAGTTATTAAGTCAATCTTCATTAAAAAATTCTGAATATAATTTAATATTACTTTTAATTACCCTGTTTAGCTCTTTATTAATATCAGCCGGCAGCTTTTTGTTAAACACTTTTGTTAAAATACCTTGTTTCAAAATATCCTTTGCCAGTTTAGATGTGTTCTTATTAAAAACTATTTGATTAATTATCTCTAACTCCTTCAGAAATATAAAATTCTTTTTGATTGTCTGCTTTATTTTAAGAGCTATTTTTAAGCTTTCAACTTTATCAATTATAGATGGAATTGATCTGCCCCGGCAATTGGAAAGTAAAGAAGGGTTGCAAAGAAGGTGATAATGCAGCGAATATTCAATATCTGCAAGCCCGCCACGGCTTTTCTTTAAATCAATAATGTTTAAATGAGAAGAAGGTGACGGGCTGATCTTTTTTCTCATCTCAATTATTTCTTTCCTTATTTCTCTGTTATCTTTTTTCTTCACAGCGGTTGTCATCGCACTATTAAAACTGTTAAATAATATTTTGTTTCCGGTTATAAAATTTGTTTTTATAAGCGATTGGAATTCCCAGGTTCTTGCTCTTGCACTAAAATATTTTTTATACTCATTAATATCCCAAACAAGCTGGCTGTTTTGCCCTTCTGGACGCAGGCGGCAATCAACCGGAATTGGTTTAAGCTCATCTCTTAACAGTGCCAGCAAATCCTGGAAATTATTTTCTATTTTTTTATAGCTGAGAATATCCTTTACAACAAAAACCAAATCAACATCAGAGCTAAATGTCATCTCACCAGAACCGGCACTACCCAGCGCAGCAATTAGAAAATCACCTTTCCATCTATAATTTTCCGCAAATGACCGGGAAAGTTCTTTGATTTTTTCTTTTAAATATTTGCTTATCAGCTCAGATGTTTTTAACGGAGATATTAACCCGATAGTGCACTGTGTTGAAAGGATGAAAAATATTTTCTTCACACTGTAATCGGCGGCGTACTCTAAATTTATCCTTTTCAAGAATCCCCGGCTTAAAAAGAAATCACGCAACTCTTTATCTTCTGCAAAAAGATCAACTGATCGCTGTGAGTATTCACAAATAATTAAGAATATTTTTAAGAACTTACTGTCTTTAAATTCGTTGTACCAGATTGATGGAAATTCTGCTTGCCGAATTAATCTTACAAAATTATCAAGGAGTTTATCCGGGAACGAACAAGTTTTAAGGTATTTTATTATATCCGGTTCAGCAGTCTTAAATGCTTCTGCTGATTTGTTATCAAACCTTCGCTCACCGATTAATCCTTTTCCTTCCTGAAGGTATAAAAAGTTTTTAGCTGCCCTTCCCGGATCAGTAAAATTTATCTCGGCAAGATCATAATCTGTAAATTTTTTATCATTCTTTTTACTGAAAATGGAATCATAAATGTTCCTTACAGAAATTCTATTTTCATTTAATATTTTTTTGAACTTAGCCGATGTTTCAAATCCAAGGAAGTAGCTTAGCTTTTCTGCAATCTCTCCATCCTGCGGAATAATGTGAGTTTGCGCATTATTCATAAGTTGAAGAAAATGTTCAATCTTCCTGTACAAAATGTAAGCGGTTTCAAAAATTTCCTTCTCTTTTTTAGTTAAGAGTGATGCTTTTTCAAGTTTATTAAGTGCGTTAAGTGTGTTACCTGTTTGAATCTCTTTATTTTTACCGCCGTTTAAAAGCTGTAGTGCCTGTACTGAAAATTCTATATCCCTTATTCCGCCGTGAATTAATTTTATATTTTCTTCATCTCTTAATCTTCTTTCGATTTCCGATTTTAATTTTTTTATCTGCTCGATGGGAGGAAAGATATGTGTATGAGGATAGATAAAAGGTGAAAGGTAAGAGATAAATTTTTCAAAAAGTTTTTTACTGCCGCCAAGGAAATCAGCTTTAATAAGCATTTGCCTTTCCCAGTCCTCACCCCTGCTTTCATAATAATTAAGATACTCATTTATACTCCTGCACAAAGGAGAGTTTCTTCCGTCAGGTCTTAATCTTAAATCCATTCTGTACAAATGACCTGCTTCAAGCGAGGCAGCACTTTGTAAAAATAGATGAATAGTTTCGGTTAAAATCTCACTATAAAATTTTTTATTGTTCAGCTTGCTCTCTTTATCATAAAAAATAACCAGGTCAATGTCAGAGCTGTAATTTAGTTCGCTGCCGCCGAGTTTTCCAAGTGAAACTATGCAGTAACGCCTGTTGGTTTTAATAATATTATTTTTAGCAAGTGTTTCTTCATAGCATAAATCGAATAATTCAGAAGTTAAAGTTGAAGCAAGTATGGAAAGCTCTTCAGTTATTTCTGTTAAATCCGTTTTGCTGTAAATATCCTTCAATCCAATTCTTAGCAGCTCTTTCCTTTTTATCGATTTAAGTGTGTGTACTTTTGCATTAAAAGATCCGTACTGTTCCATCGTATTTTTAACATCTTTTAGGAATGCTCTTTTTTCCAGCTTGCTTTCTAATATTGAAGGATTAACCACCCAGTAAAAATATTC
>CBEPPX010000014.1:0-15036 GCA_965511205.1 uncultured Ignavibacteriales bacterium
TAGACGTTTTTTGGATCTTAATTTCGGACGCGGGTTCGACTCCCGCCACCTCCACAAAATACTATATATTGTAAGGAGTTACAGACTTCTCTCACAATATTCTTACGGTAATACACTCTGAAAGTCGTCTTTCAGAGCAATATTCAACTGAGTAAATTGAATACTCAGACCAACCAAGATGCATTTCTATTTAAACCCTATCAATGAAAGTTGATAAGGGTTTTTTTTAATAGCGAATTGCACTTTTACTCCTAGATAAGGAAAAGTGATATTAAAATAACATATATTGCGTTATATTAATCTTTTTTTGATCAATAATTCTAACTCCAATTGAAAGGGTTTCCCCATGAAAGGTTTATTTACTTTCTTGAACCTGATGTTAATTTTTACATCTGCATTTACTGCAATTAATCTTGCACAAAAGCCTGTTGATAACAGCCAACTGGAAATCTTGTCAGATGAAAGTGAGCAGAGTGAAAATTTTAGAAACATACGTATCAATTCTCAAACGGGAGTTCCAATTGCACTATATAGGGTAAATTATATTGTTAATCCGGATAATCCTGAAAGAATGGCTCGCCAGTACCTTTTAGAAAATAGAGAGCTATTAAAAATAAAAAGTGATCTGAGTGATCTTAAATATTTAACTACAAAGGAAACCCGCGCTGGGTATCATGTTCACTTCGCCCAATATATAGGTGAGTATCTAGTTTACAATTCTACTTTAAACATTACAATCGATAGAAACAACAAAGTCGTATTTGTAATGAACGGATATAAACTGGCTTATGGAGTTAAGATAGAACCGGATTTGGAATCCATAATGGTATCGGCAAATACTGCTTTGCTGGTAGCAAAAAATTATCTGGGTATCCAGGGGATAACAGCATTTGAAAATTCTGAAACAGTTATATACTACAATAAGGGAAAATTCCGGCTCGCACAAAAAGTTAATATTGTTCCCTCGGTAGAAATCTTTGGTGATTGGGAAGTGCTTGTTGATGCACAAACAGGTGAAATATTCCGTGTTGAAGATAAGGCATGCTATCTTCACAACGGTGGCGATGATCCGAATTTAGTGAACGGAAGCGGCTGGGTTTTCGATCCCGATCCAATTACGCATGCAAGAACAACTTATGGTGCCTCCGGTTTTGTAGATAATAACGATGCAGATTCCGATTCTCTAACTGCACATATTGAACAAAGAACTTTATATGATATAGATTTTAATGGAAGCGTGTATACGCTAAAAGGTCCGTGGGCAGAGATTCGGGATTTTGAAAGTCCGTTTACAGGATTGCACACAAATCCAACAAGCGATTTTCATTTTACAAGAAGCGATGATAATTTTGAAGCTGCTAACACCTATTTCCATATTGATAATTCAATGCGCTGGATAAATGATTCATTAAGTATTCCGCTAACACCTTATCAATATGTTGGTGGTGTAAGATTTGATCCACATGGTTTAAATGGTGATGATAATTCCCATTATTTAAGTTCAACCGGAAGTGTTGCTTTTGGCGATGGTGGAGTGGATGACGCTGAAGACCTTGGTGTAGTGCTACATGAGTTAGGACACGGTATTCATGATTGGGTAACCGTAGGCGGAATTTCTCAAGTTGAAGGATTAAGCGAGGGTTGCGGTGATTACTGGTGTACTTCCTACATAAGAAGCACCGGATACTGGACAACAAGCGATCCGGCATATAACTGGGTTTTTATATGGGATGGTCATAACCCTTTCTGGCCAGGTAGAATTACTAACTATACTGCTCATTATCCTGAGGGTTTGGTCGGTCAGGTTCATACAGATGGACAAATGTGGGCTTCATCTCTCATGTCTATTTACGATTTGATCGGAAGGGTTCCTACTGATTCTGATTTCCTTGAAGGTCTTGCAATGACAAACGGCAGTTCCAATCAGCCTGATGCCGCCAACGCATTTATTGCAGCTGATCAATTACTTTATGGTGGCGCAAATCTCGTGCATATCATTCCTGTTTTTGCTGACAGGGGATATATTGAAGGTCCGATCACTGCAGATTTTATGGCAGATATTACATCAGGACAATCCCCTTTAACAGTTCAGTTTACTGATCTTTCTATTTCACAACCAAATCCGATTGTTTCCTGGGAATGGGATTTTGATAATGATGGTACGATAGATGCAACAACGCAAAATCCAGGCTGGCAATACGCAAATTTTGGAATCTACACAGTAACACTAACCGTATCTGATGGAACAAATTTCGACTCAGAAACGAAACTTGATTACATAACTGTCACTGATCCCAATCAAGTAACAGATACTATTTTCTGTGATCCGTTTGAAAATGGAATAGGATTATGGTCAATAGTAAACAATAGCGGAGCCTGCGATTGGGAAATATTTACACCTCCATATCCAAATGATTATACTCTTCCTGCAACTTCTTCCAGCGGTATATTGGCCGCTGATTCTGATGAATGTGGTAGTGGAACAACAATGAATACTACTGCAGAAATTACTCAGGAATTTGATCTTTCAACTTATGATATTGTGACAATTGAGTTTGATAATGATTGGAATGTAATTGATACAGAAGATGAAGCTCATATAGAAGTTAGTAATGATGGTGGTTCCACATGGACAGGTGTTTGGGATCAGGTTGGTACAGATATTCGAGATACACATGAAACAATTAATATCAGTTCAATTGCTGCTAATCAATCTAATGTTAAGGTTAGGTTAAGATCTGTTCAACCCGGATGGGATTGGTGGTGGGCAGTTGATAACTTCTGTGTTTACGGAACTTTCATTATTCCTGTAGAACTAACTTCATTTACGGGAACAGTTGTTGAAGGAGTTGTAAATTTAAACTGGTCCACGGCTTCGGAAACAAATAACCAGATGTTTGAAATAGAAAGAAAAATTAAAAACAGCGAATATTACACTCTTGGATATGTAAACGGACACGGCACAACCCCAGAACCGAAAGCATATTCATTTGTAGATGAAAACGTTGAAGCAGGAAATTACTATTACAGACTAAAGCAAATTGATTTCGATGGTAGTTTTGAATTTTCTAATGAAATTGAAATAGATGTTGTTATTCCAATTGAGTATTCTCTATCTCAGAATTTCCCTAATCCTTTCAATCCATCAACAATAATTAAGTATTCGATTCCCGACAAAGGATTAGTAACTCTGAAAGTGTTTACCGCTATTGGAGAAGAAGTTATTTCTTTGGTAAGTGAAGTTAAACAGCCCGGAGTTTATGAAGTTGAATTTAACGCATCAACGTTACCAAGCGGAATTTATTTCTATAGACTTCAAGCAGGTTCTTTCATTGAAACGAAGAAGATGGTGTTGATGAAGTAAGAATATTTTTGATAATAAATATAAATCCCTATCAATGAAAGTTGGTGGGGATTTTTATTACTTGCCAATCGTCAACCATTCGTTGTTTCTTACAAATATATTTACCACTTTATATTTCAGATTATTATCTATCCCTTGAGAGAAACGCATTGAGAAACATTACTCTTAAATTCTCTTCTGATTATAATGCTTCTCCCAAGGAGAATGATCATTACAAATCAATTCAATATTAATAGTGTCGTTAATACTTACAATAGTTAGAGGAAACTATGAGCACAAATCAAACTGCAGAGCGTCTTGCTGATCTAACATTCAGCCTATTAGCAAGATGCCAGGAAAAGGAAGCCCGGTTAGCTGAAGAGCACAGACTTCACCAGGCAGAATTTAAATGCCTTCGTCTATTTGGTCTTGATGAAAACCTGAATAACAAAGAAATTGCAAAGAGGATGATTCTGAGCCCGAGCAGATTAACTAGAATAATTGATGGGCTTGTACAAAAGGGATATATGCATAGAGACATTGATCAAACTGACCGGCGAAATATGAGGGTATACTTATCAAGGAGAGGGAAAATACTTACTAATAAACTAAATAAGGCATATGTTGATATACATTCTGAGATTTTGCAGGATATTGATGTTGAACAGCACGAGCCTTTAATTACAGCTATAGAACATCTTCACTTAGCGGTAGAAAAGTGGCTGCAGAAACCTTAATAGTCATCTGGTATCTGGTAGTTTTCGAATGCAGACTATAGTGGAAAAGATTGTTGGGGTAAATATCAATTAAGATATTATAAATCTATAAATGATTTTGTTGAAACAAAAAAAATGGTCCTCCTTCGTTAAGACTACGGCAGATAAATGTTGATGATGCAATCTTTAATCCTTAAATATCAATTTATATGTATTCAAAAGCTATAGTCAGGACACCCTGTAGAAATATAATATACGGTTTAACTTCAGCTAATCTTGGTTTTCCAGAGTATTCTGTAGCACTCCATCAACATCACGAATACATTGAAGCTCTAATAGAATGTGGGCTTGATGTTACAGTATTAAAAGCTGATGAAAACTATCCCGACTCAGTTTTTGTTGAGGATACAGCTTTATTAACTCCCCAATGTGCAATTATAACCAATCCCGGCGCTCATTCCCGAAAAGGAGAAACTCTTGAAATGTCTAAAACATTAAGCAGATTCTACTCAACTGTTGAGACTATAGAAGATCGGGGAACTCTTGACGCCGGAGATGTGATGATGGTGGGCGAACATTTCTATATAGGGCTATCAGAAAGAACAAATGAAAACGGGGCAAATCAATTAATATCTATTCTAAATAGATATGGAATGACTGCATCGACTATAACTTTAGAAAAATCATTACACTTAAAAACAGGTGTATCTTATTTAGAGAATAATAACTTATTAGCAACTGGCGAATTTTTAAGTAAATCAGAATTTCAACATTTCAATATAATTGAGATAGATGATGATGAATGTTACGCAGCAAATTGTGTTTGGATTAATGATAAAGTGTTGGTCCCAAAAGGATTCTCAAAGACAAAGAGGAAAATAGAAAAATTTGATTACACTACAATAACGGTTGATGTATCTGAGTTTCAAAAATTAGATGGTGGTTTAAGTTGTCTTTCACTTAGGTTTTGATGCTTATTTGTGGGAGGTATCATAAAATGTTATTATCTTATATTATAACATTTAGGAGTCTTCTATGCTTCGTTATTTACTTTTTATTTTCATACTTACTACTTCTTTCCCCCAAACAATAGATGAACGATTAATCCTAATCGAAACCCAAAAGATACTTGCCTATATGGACACCTTTGAACAAATTACTATAGAGGGAGCAGAAGAATACGCTATTGCTTCCAACGTAGCAAATTCGATTGCAAGGTCAATAAATGTTGTAATGAACGCTTATCATCTAATCCATATTTACAATATCATACAGGGAGAAGAAGATAGGGCAAAAGTGCGAGCTTACTTACAAAAGCAATTGCCACACACTTCAAGATTATTAAAGATTGAGTTTAACCTTACATCAAAATATATTTCTTCAAGCAAGAATAAGGTAATTAAGAACAGCACAGAATTGTATATCAACAGTTTAAACTTTGTGATAAAACTATTGAATAATTTTAGCTGATAATATTCTTGGAATATAGCTGGATACCCATAAAGACGATTGTTGAAACTAAGAAAATGATATTGATGAAATAAAAGAAAAACTCTTTTTACACTAAGACCTTACCAATGAAAGTTGGTAGGGGTATTTATTTCCAATATTTATATTAGGACAGAAATTATTTATTCAATATTCTCATCCTTTAATTGTAAAGGCGGTATATAATTATTAATTTTTCATCAAGAAATGTATTTCGATTCTAAAACTGAAAGCAGGATTTGGTTATTAAGTTAATATTTGTTGCAGCTGTATTTACTTTGTTTTTAACTATGAATGTCCATTCACAGGATCTTCCTCACCGGATGACAGGGGAAGAGGCGGTTTTATGGAAAAGTTATAACCATCCTGTTAATCCTCTTTTCTCAGATCCTCCGATGACTCCTGTGCGAGGTATGGCTGAATGGGAAGAATTACAGGGAGTGATAATTACGTGGAGGACATTTTACACAATTCTAAAGGATGTTGTAGACTATGCTCAGGAAGAGGGTACAGTATATATTATATGCAGCGATTCAAATTCAGTAAAGAATTATTTAAACAACGGCGGTGTTCCATTACATAATCTTAAATATTTAATTACACCTTCCAATTCGATTTGGGTAAGAGATTATGGTCCGTGGACTGCTTATTCAAATAGTGCTGATACATTGAAAATAATTGATTGGATATATAACAGACCACGACCATTGGATGATGTGACCCCAGAGTTCTTTGCGAACTACATTAACGTTCCGATATATCAAACAACCACAAATCCATATAATTTAATACACACGGGAGGTAATTTATTTATCGATGGTCACGGTACTGCCTTTTCTTCGAATCTAATTATAGAAGAGAACCCTGCAAAAACAGAAGCTGAAATCGATACCATAATGAAGAAATTCTTGGGTATTGATCAATATATAAAGTTAACTAATTTACCTTATGATGTTATTCATCACATCGATATGCATATGAAACTTCTGGATGAAGAAACTTTGCTTGTTGGAGAATATCCGCCAGGGGTTGCAGATGGACCACAAATAGAAACTAATTTGCAGTACATTCTTCAAAATTATCAGACTTGTTTTGGAAGACCGTTCAAGGTTGTTAGAATTCCAATGCCACCCGATGCACTTGGCAGATATCCAAATGCAGGAGGAGATTACAGAACTTATACTAATTCTATTATTATTAATAAAACTGTTATTATCCCCACATACGAATACCAGTATGATACTACAGCAATCAGAATTTACAGGGAAGCGATGCCAGGATATAATATTGTTGGTATAAATTCCAATTCAATAATTCCTTCACTGGGTGCGATTCACTGTATTGTTAAAGAAGTTGGTGCATTTGATCCGGTTTTTATTTCACATCCCCAGATGCAACCTATTGTAACTGCACCAGACTCCATAAAAATCCAGGCTGTTATAAAAACCAACTCAGGAATTGCCAATGCATTTGTTTACTGGACTGCTGATACATCAATAGGATTTAATCTTTTACAGATGGAAATTACTTTTGAAGACTCTTTTGTTACCTACATCCCTAAGCAAATAAACGGCACTGAAATATTTTATTATATATCTGCCACATCGAATAACGGCAAGACGATAACAAAACCTATGACTGCACCTGCTGGATATTTTAAGTTTGTGGTTGAGAATAATGTTACTATTGCAGGTAATGTCAGTCAGCCAGAAGAATTTAATATTTCACAAAACTACCCTAACCCTTTCAACCCGAATACTACAATTAAATACCAAATACCGGAACTAAGTTTTGTTACAGTTAAAGTTTATGATGTGTTGGGAAATGAGATTGCAACACCAGTTAACGAAGAAAAACCAGCTGGTAGTTACCAAATAGAATTTGATGCAACAGTCTTATCCAGTGGTATTTACTTCTACAGGCTACAGGCAGGAAATTTTATTGAGACTAAGAAGATGATTCTTCTTAGATAGAATTTATTCAGCTACAAGATGTAATAAAAGCCGGAGCTCAACAGTCCGGCTTTTTAACAACTATCAAAACTTGATTAGCGAGTGTGATATGTGTGTGAAATATTTACGATGAGTTTGTAACTAATTTAAGTACAATGAGTTATCAGTAAAGCGATTACTCCCGCCACCTCCACTCAGTCTTAGTTTTGAGCTATGCGAAAAATGAAGACGAATACGGCGAAGTCTGATTTATCGGACCAAACCGATTGATATAATTGTGATATACGCTCAAAGCTACACCCAACACACTTACCTAAATATTGTAATTAAAATCATTAACTATACCTCGAAGATATTTCCTACCGCTTTATTATTGCAATTAACCGGTTTTATTCCACCATCTATCATTCAATTATTGATTCACAGGCATCAATTAATTAAGTTTTGAATTAATAAGAGAAAGGACTTGCCAATCAGGATGAGAGATTTATTTACTGCAGGTAAAATTATAGGTGTTGAGGCATTAATCTGGATGGCGGCACTTATATTTCTTGCTGTAACAGCACCTGTGGAAACCACTCATTTTACTATCTGTCCTTTTTCTGCAATGGGAATTGATTTTTGTCCTGGCTGCGGGCTTGGAAGATCAGTTTCCTATGTTTTGCACGGAGAAATTACAAACTCCCTTAGTTTACATCCACTGGGGATTTTTGCACTTATTGTATTATTTACAAGGATAATTTCATTAATCAAAATGAATTGGAGCAATTATGGCAAACGTATTTCAATTAATGCCCGGTCTTGAGGGCGAAGAAATGGCTTATATTCAGGAGCTAATAAAAGACATGAGTGATGATAAAGCACAGCAGTTTGCAATGTCTTATATGTCCAGAAGAAAAGATCCTACCAACATGCTTATTTTTGCTGTAATAGGTCTGTTGGGAATAGCCGGAATTCAAAGATTTGTAGTAGACCAAATAGGAATGGGTCTATTGTATTTTTTTACCGGCGGACTCTGTTTAATAGGTACTATTATAGATATAGTAAACCATAAAAAACTGGCGTTTGAGTATAACTCAAAGCAGGCGCAGCAGGTTGCGGCTTTAATACAGAACATTTCAAACTAACAGGGCTTAACTAGGGCCGTAAAATTTTACGGCCTAAATTTTTCCACTTCTAATTTTATTTGATAACAAATAATTTACCTTCCTCTATTCAATTCGATTGAAAAGCTATATACATTAAACTAAATTGTATACCTGAAATGAAAAATATATCCTTTACAAAAATGAGTGGTGCCGGGAATGATTTCATCATAATTGATGGTGATGATAATCCCGAATTTTTGTTTTCTGAGAAAACGATACAAAAACTTTGCGACCGTCATAATGGAATTGGAGCAGATGGTGTTATATTAATTACTTCCTCTGAACAATATGATTTTGTTATGAATTATTACAATGCAGATGGCTCCACAGGAAGTCTTTGCGGCAATGGTGCAAGGTGTGCAGTTAAATTCGCATTTAATACGAAAAGGATAAAAGATAATTCGGCAAGATTTTTGTCCAACAATTCTGAATACTGTGGCAAAATATTAGAAGACGGAACGATTCGGATTAATCTTAATCCACCGTATGATTTAAGAATAAATATTCAATTAAAAGCTGCCGGAAAGGATATAGCGGCACATTTTATTAATACCGGTTCGCCCCACGTTGTAATTAAAGTGGAAGAACTAGATAATATTCCGATTGAAACAATTGGAAAGGAAATAAGATATCTTCCAGAATTTGTCCCTGGCGGAACAAATGTAAACTTTGTTAAGATAGAGAAGGAAGAAATTCATATTAGAACCTACGAGCGCGGAGTGGAAAGGGAAACACTTGCGTGCGGAACCGGTTCTGTTGCAGCAGCAATCATCTGCCACGAAACTGATGGAATTAAGACGCCTGTTACAATTTTACCAAGAAGTAAAGATAAATTATTTGTAAATTTTGATGTCAGAAATGATGAATTTTCAAATGTATCATTAACAGGACCTGTGAAAGAAGTTTTTAAAGGTCAATTTCAAATAAATTTAGTTGAATAATAATGTGGAGAAAATATGTCTAAAGTAATCTTTTCAATTCAATACGAATTATCTGCAGGTAGAAAAGATGAATACTTCAGTACGATTAGAGAATTTAAAAATTTACTGCAAGCAGAAGGATTAGAAAATTATTCTGTTTATGAAGTTAAGGGGAAACCAAATCACTTCCAGGAACAATATACATTCATCTCCGATGAAGCGTTTGAGGAATTTGATGATAATAATGATGAAAGAATAAACATCCTTATTAATAAAATTAGCGATCTTACTGTTGAGCATTCTACCAAATACACAACGCTGAAACAACTTGATTGATCGCTGTTTCAGCAATTCGGGATGTGGGGTAAAAGCTTCAGTTTTACTCTACTTTATACTGAATTTCGACTTTCCTAAATAGATTTTTCTTCCTTAACTTTAGTTGCATAAATTATTAATGATATGATCGAATACGTTGGTTCAATACATATGCATTCAACTTTTTCGGATGGCTCCGGGGAAGTACCTGATATAGCTTGTCTTGCTAATGAAGTCGGTTTGGATTTTATTATACTTACCGATCATAATACGCTGCGGGCTTTGGAAGAGGGTTATGAAAAGTGGTATGATAACACCCTTTGCTTGGTTGGATGTGAAATAAATGATAAAGAGAATAAGAATCATTATCTGGCTCTCGATGTTAAGGAAACTTATTCAACAAGAATGACTGCTAAGAATTATGTTAGAAAAGTGAAAGAAGCAGGAGGACTCGGCTTTATTGCTCATCCTCATGAAGACCGTAATAATATGAAAGAGCATCCGCCTTATCCTTGGGAAGAATGGAATACAGATGATTTTACAGGAATTGAAATCTGGAATCATATGTCTGAATGGATGGAAAATCTAACAGAGAAGAATAAGTATCAATCTTTTTTACATCCGCTTAGATCTATAGTTTCACCATCTGATGAAACGCTAAGTGTTTGGGATAAATTGAATTTAAAGCGCAAGGTTGTTGGTATTGGCGGGAGCGATGCACACGCGCACAAGCAAAATTTGTTTGGCTTTTTTGAAGTAGAGATATTTCCGTACAAAGTACTTTTTAAAGCGATTCGTACACACATTTTGCTTCAAGAAGAACTAAAACGAGATAACTCAGATAAAAATATTGAAAACTCTAAAAAAGCTCTATATTCTGCACTAGAAAATGGTAATTGCTTTTTCGCCAACGATTATCATGCAGATTCCAAAGGTTTCAGGTTTTTTGCTGAAGCTGAAGGAAAAACAGTTCAAATGGGTGATTCGATACCGTTAACTGATAAAATTTCGATAAAAGCTACTCTTCCGGATCAAACAGCAAAAATCAAGTTTTTGAGGAATGGCGAAATAGTTAAATCAGTAGAAACCAAAACCGCCGAATTTAATGTTAAAGAGAAAGGTGCTTACAGGGTAGAGGTTTATTTTTTCAATAAAGCCTGGATTTACTCAAATCATATAAGAATTGGTCTATAAATGCGCCCATAGTTCAACTGGACAGAACGTCGGATTCCGGTTCCGGAGGTTGGAGGTTCGAGTCCTCCTGGGCGTACAATTTTATTTATAAGATTGTGAAAATATTTGTTATTTTTGCAAGTCTTTTCAATTTTATTATTAAATAAGAAATGAGGAATTAATTAATGATCACGAAGAAGAGAAAGCTCTCAAGGAAAGAGATTAAAGAAGATAAGCTTGTATCGTTTGTTTATAAAGCCCGATCGTTTTATGAAGAACACACCAACAAAATATTTACTTATGGTGCAGTTGTTGTTGTAGCAGTTGCTTTAGCTTACTTTTATGTTAATCAGCAAAAAACTGATAATGAAAATGCCGGCGTTGAATTATCCAGAACAATGGTACTTTATGACCAGGGAGCTTACCTCCAGGCAATTGAAGGACAGCAGGGTACAAATATAATCGGGTTAAAGACAATAGTAGAAGAGTACGGCGGATCAGAGAACGGTGAATCTGCAAAAATATTTCTTGCAAACAGCTATTCCTTTTTAGGGAACTATGAGGAAGCTTTAAAATACTATGAAGACTATAGTGGCAGTATCGATTACTTTAAAGCTGCTGCAATTTCCGGAAGAGCAGGTTATTATGCTTCCAAAAAGGATTATGAAAAAGCTGCCGATCTTTATTTAGAAGCAGCTGGTATTACGGAAGTGAATGCATTAAATCCTGAATATTTGCTAAATGCTGGAATTAATTTACTAAAAGCAGGTAATAAGCAAGAAGCAAAAACCCTGTTCGAAACAATTCGAGAGAAGTATTCAACTTCTTTAGCCGGAAGAGAAATTGGTCAATACTTGGCATTGGTTAATTAAGGATTTTAAACATAAATTTTTCCAGTAAGCATCGTGTAATTCACAGCTTTTTATTTTTTCCTGATAATCAACTTCATATCAGGTTTTCTTGACTTTCAGAACTCATATATCTATTTTTTTTGATCACTTATTCAGTATTTAGATTAAAGATTTTATGGCTGACACATCAGATTTTAGAAATGGCTTAATTATTCAATTTAAAAACGATCTTTACACCATCGTTGGGTTCCAGCATGTAAAACCAGGTAAAGGCGGCGCTTTTGTAAGAAGCACACTTAAAAGTCTTAAAACCGGTAAAGTGCTGGATAATACATTCAGAGCTGGCGAAAAAATTGAAATCGTTCGAGTTGAAAGAAAAACCTACCAGTATCTCTACAGGGATAGCGACTTCCTGGTATGCATGGATAATGAAACTTATGACCAGATAAATGTACCTGGTAAATTATTTGGTGACGGAGTTAATTTTCTTAAAGAGGGCGTAGATGTTGAAATTCTTTTCAACGGACCCGAAATTATATCGGTGGAAATTCCAACCTTCATAAATTTGAAAGTTGTTGAAACTGAACCCGGCTTTAAAGGAGATACAGCTACCGGAGCAGTAAAACCAGCAAAACTGGAAACCGGGGTTACTATAAATGTACCCTTATTTATAGAAGCTGATGAACTTCTTAAGGTTGATACGCGAACCGGCGAATATTCAGAAAGAGTAAAATCTTAATTTGAGGATTTAATATGGATTTAAGTTTAATTAAAAGACTCGTTAAAATTGTTGATACCAGCGGTATTACTGATTTGGAAATTGAAGAGAACGGAATCAGGGTAAAGATTGCCAAAAAGATTAGGCAAGCCCAGGTTGTCACAGAGTCGCAAGTTTCTGCTCAAGCAGCCCAAACAGAAGTGAAAGTTGAAGAAAAACCTGATAAGGTTGAAGAGACTATGCCAACTAATCTTCACGAAATAAGATCACCGATTGTGGGAACATTTTACAGGGCTCCTGCACCAGATGCCGATAATTATGCAGAAATAGGTGACCAGGTATCGCCCGGTACTGTCCTTTGTATTGTTGAAGCTATGAAACTTATGAATGAAATAGAATCGGATGTAAGCGGTAAGATTATTAAGATGTTAGTTGAAAATGGTAAGCCCGTTGAATATAATCAACCATTGTTTTTAATAGAAACCAGTTGATACTGAAGTAATTTAGACGAGAAACAATTGTTCAACAAAATTTTGATCGCCAACAGAGGCGAAATTGCCCTTCGAGTTATCCGTTCATGCAAAGAATTAGGAATTAAAACTGTTGCAGTTTATTCAGAAGCAGATGAGGATTCCCTTCACGTAACCTTTGCAGATGAAGCTGTTTGCATAGGACCTCCGTTTAGTAAAGACAGTTACCTAAAAATTCCTTCAATTATTTCTGCTGCCCAGGTTACAGGCGCCGATGCAATTCATCCCGGCTATGGATTTCTTGCAGAGAATGCAAACTTTTCTGAGATTTGTAACGAATCAGGTATTAAGTTTATTGGTCCATCGCCCCAAATGATTAATGAAATGGGTGATAAATCTTTTGCTAAAGATACGATGAAGAAAAATGGTGTTCCTGTTATTCCCGGTAGTGACGGCTGCATTAACATCAAAGAAGAAGGAGTTGCCCTCGCGCGAGAAATTGGTCTTCCTGTAATTATAAAACCTACGGCTGGCGGCGGCGGCAAAGGGATGAGGATTGTTTGGGATGAAAAAGAATTTGAAAAGGCTTTTCAAATTGCACAGGCAGAAGCTGAAGCCGGGTTCGGAAATCCTGATGTTTACATAGAAAAATTTATTGAAAACCCCAGACACGTTGAAATTCAACTTCTCGGCGATAGTTTTGGAAATGTTTATCATTACGGCGAAAGAGATTGTTCCATTCAGAGAAGACACCAAAAACTGATAGAAGAATCGCCATCGCCAGCTATAGATGAAGAACTAAGAAACATGATGGGCGATGCTGCAGTTCTTGGTGCAAAGTCAGTTAACTATGAAGGTGCCGGCACAATTGAGTTTTTACTCGATAAAAATAGAAATTTCTATTTTATGGAAATGAATACACGTATCCAGGTTGAGCATCCGGTTACAGAAATGGTTTACGATGTGGATCTTATCCGCCAGCAAATTCTTATTGCTGCAGGGCAAAAAATTGAAACTTTGCCGGAAAAACCGCGTGGGCATGCTTTCGAATTTAGAATTAATGCTGAAGATCCTGCACACGATTTCAGACCTTCTCCCGGCACCATTACCTCGCTTCATTTTCCAGGTGGTTTTGGAGTAAGAATTGATTCTAATATCTATCATTCTTATTCAATCCCTCCGTATTACGATTCTTTAATCGCTAAATTAATTGTATGGGGTAAAAACAGGGAACATGCAATTGCAAGAGGGGTAAGAGCACTGGAGGAGTTTGCTATTGAAGGAATAAAAACTACAATACCGTTTCATCTGCAGGTTTTGCAGGATGAAAGATTTTTAAGTGGAAAATTTGACACAGGTTTTTTAGAAAATTTCGAATACAAAAAATAAAAAATTATTTTATCTATTACTGAGGGTTATATGAATATACCAAAAGAATTAAAATATACTGCAGACCATGAATGGATTTTGGTAGATGGCAATATTGTAAAAATAGGAATAACCGATTTTGCACAGGGCGAGCTGGGTGATGTTGTATTTGTTGATATAGATCCAAATATAGAAGTATTAACAAAAGGCGATCCGTTCGGAACTATTGAAGCAGTAAAAACAGTCAGCGATTTGTATGGTCCGCTGTCAGGTAAAGTAACTGAGATTAATAGTCTGCTTGCCGATAATCCTGAAAAAATAAATACTGATCCTTACGGCGAGGGCTGGATGATAAAAATTGAAATTACTGATCAATCAGAAATTGCCGGTCTTCTTGATAGCGGAGCGTATAAGGAAGTAATTGGACAGTAGATTTCTTCAGTAAAATAAATTGTTTTATGAAACCCGTTTTTCCGAAGTACCGAAGGCATCCCTTCGGGAGAGTCCTTCGGGCAACGGGTTTTATTTTCTGAATAATTTTTTGATTAAAACCTTAAATGCATAACAGAGAAAC
>CBEPPX010000015.1:0-14915 GCA_965511205.1 uncultured Ignavibacteriales bacterium
AACTCAACTGAGTATCATAAACCCAACATATCCATACCCTGTAAAGGAAATGTTTCTAAGTTCTGCAAAGGGAAATTACAAGGATTATGGAAAGGAGCTAAAGTTAACCAACCACAGCGGAGAAATTGGAGAGTTTACATTAAAAGGCGGTGGTAGGTAGAATAAATTTCCGATAGTTGTGTATGTTCAATTGCTCATCTGCCACAAGCATTCGGCTAAAACAACTGAATCTTAATTGTTTTAGAAATTGCTAGAGATGGTTTAGTATCAAAATATCTGAAGTAATTTTGCTCGGATGGGGTTATAGGGACAGGTGGCCTTGGCGTGTAAAGTAGTGTTATAACATGGCTTAGGGGTTATTAAATAATACGGTAGTAAATGAAGGGAATTTTATTTTCAATTAGATTGGAGGTTCATTATGGGTTCTAACAAACGCAAAGGCATTTCAAGAAGACGTTTTGTGCAACATTTGTCGATGGGAGTGGGTGCGGTTGGCGCCGGACTTATCTTCCCCAGCAAGCTGGTTGCAGAGGCTACGAGCCTGACCGGAGCAATGCAAAAGCCGAAGCGAGTGCTAGTCTTGGGAGCTGGCCTTGCCGGTTTGGCTGCAACCTGGGAACTTAAGGAGGCCGGCCACGAAGTGACCGTTCTGGAGGCGCAGACCCGACCCGGCGGCCGTGTTTGGACACTTCGGGCTTTGTTTGATGACGATCTCTATGCAGAAGCAGGCGCTGTTCTCTTTTCCTCTGGTTATACGCACGCTAATCGGTATATCGACGCTTTGAAACTTGAACGGGCTGATTTCAGCCAACCCGACCTTCGGCCATTGTATCACTTAAAGGGACAGCGTTTCTCTGTGGGCTCGGACGAACAGCCCACCTGGCCATACGAGTTAACGGAAGAAGAGCAGAAGCTTGGCCCGATGGGAATCCTAGCGAAGTACGTTTTCAAGACATTGCCGGCTGAGATTACCGATCCTGAGGCTTGGAATCGATCTCCTTTTCGGGACCT
Source organism: uncultured Ignavibacteriales bacterium (assembly GCA_965511205.1). Classification (GTDB taxonomy): domain Bacteria; phylum Bacteroidota; class Ignavibacteria; order Ignavibacteriales; family Ignavibacteriaceae; genus JAZGGS01. The sequence continues at coordinate 1,012 of CBEPPX010000015.1, forward strand.
TGATAAGATGACTTTTAGTGATTATATACGATCGAAAGGCGCATCATCGGGTGCAGTCAATCTGATTCGGGATACCCAATGGTTCGGACAAGGAATGGACACGAGTTCGGCACTCACTTCGGCTTGGTCCTACTTCGGACCATTCATGAGCGGCGGCTTCTTCGTCCTTGCTGGAGGTAATGATCGTCTTCCAACCGAGATGGCAAACCGGCTGAGCCAAAGCATCAACTACGGGGTGAGAGTTGTCGCGATTCGGGAAAACGATACGGGAGTCGAGGTAACGGCCCGTCGCGGCGATAGCAAAGAAAGCTTTCAGGCCGACCGAGTGATCTGTACCCTCCCTGCCACTGTTTTAAGGGAAATGCGAATTGAACCGGAACTGCCGGACGATAAGCGTACTGCTATTGAAAATCTACCTTACCTTGATGTCACAAGGACTTACTTACAGGTGAGCCGCGGTTTCTGGTTTGACGAAGGAGTAACCGGGAGCGCTACCACTGATCTACCAATCCAGGAGGTCGCGCAGCAACCTTACTCTGACGCAGGTGGACCAAATACACGAGCAATCCTGGAGAGTCACGTACGTGGACCGGCGGCTCGCCAACTAGCCACACTAGCCGACAACGAGATTATCGAACATACAGTACAGCAGATGAAGAAAGTCCATCCGAATATTTCTCAGTTCCAGGAGGGAGGCGCGGTAAAGGCCTGGAGCAATGATCCCAATGCCTTGGCGGCTTACTCCTGGCCAGGGCCTGGCGATGTGACCCGCTACCTCGAGCCACTACAGCGGTCTCACGGGCGGATCCATTTCGCCGGCGAGCACACCTCCATTTTGAGCGGATTGATGGAGGGAGCCTTACGTTCTGGGGTCCGCGCGGCGAGCGAGGTTAATGATGCGGATTAAAAGTGCATCTTTAATAGCGATACTTATTCTTTTATTCAGTTGGACTGGTTGTAGAACCCATACCGCTAAGGTTGAGGAAACTTCACTGGCAAAGAAAGAATTTCAGAAGAAATGTCAATCTTGTCACAAACTTCCCGAACCAACCAGTAAAACAGATTCAGAATGGGTTGTGCTGGTACTCAGATATGGTGAAAAAGCTAAGTTGACTGATGATCAGGTAAAGCGAATCACGGTTTATTTAACAGAGAATAACTAATTTATAAATAACAAATGCCGGGAGAAAATCTTCCGGCATAATTAATAATCATTGATAATCACTCAAAAGGATTAGCAATTATTCCCATATCCCAACACCCGCTTAATAACATAAGCAGGATTTTTATTACTTGCTTACCGTTAACCATTCGTTGCATCTATTAAATAATTTTGTCCTATTAAGTGTCAGATTAAAATCTGCCCCTTGAGAAACGTATGGGATAACGTTACTCTTAAACTCCTTTCAGAATATTGTGCAAATTTTAATAGATTTGTTCATTGAATTTTAATTAATAAAAGCGACTGGATTGACTGAAGTAAAAACAAATGTCAGCGGAGTTATCTTCGATATAAAACGCTTTGCCATTCACGATGGTCCCGGCATAAGAACAACAATTTTTTTTAAGGGTTGTCCTTTACGTTGTTGGTGGTGCCATAATCCGGAAAGTCACAAGGTACTGCCTGAAAAATTTGATGGATGCGATTTCCGTAGAAATTTTAATCATTCACTTTCATCGCAAGATGGAGTTGGAAGAGAAGTTACAATTCCGGAATTGATAAGAGAAATAGAAAAGGATTCTGTTTTTTATGAGGAATCAGCAGGCGGAGTTACATTTTCCGGTGGAGAGCCAACTATGCAGCCGGATTTCTTATTATCGCTCTTAATTGAATGTAGAGAAAGTGGCTTTCACACAGCTGTTGATACGAGCGGTTATGCTCTGACAAAGATTTATGAAAGAATAATCGATCACACGGATCTATTTCTTTACGACTTAAAACTGATGGATGATAAATTACATCAAAAATATACAGGTGTTTCAAATAAATTAATTCAAACAAATTTAAAGTGGCTTGATGAGAATCATAAGAACATTTGTATAAGGATACCCGTGGTTCCCGGTATAACCAATACACAAGCGAATATTTCCAATACGATTAACTTTTTAATAAAACTGGAAAATATTTCTGAGATCAATCTCCTTCCCTATCACAAATCTGGTGAAGGAAAATATTCCAGATTTAAAAAAGAAAATAAACTTGCCGGGATAAAAACTCCTGAAAATGGTTACATGGAAAAAGTCGTTGATCAATTCAAAATACTTCCACATAAAATTAAAATCGGCGGATAAAAATGAACGAAAGAATAAAATCTCTACGTGAACAAAGTTTAAATGCAGAGGCATCAATTTCATTAGAAAGAGCCGAGCTGTTAACTGAATTTTACAAAAGTGGTGAGCCGAATAAAAATTCTATTCCTGTTACGCGTGCAAAATCTTTTCACTATTTACTTTCAAAAAAAGTGCTTTGTGTAAATGAAGGTGAATTAATCGTTGGTGAAAGAGGTCCATCACCAAAAGCCACACCAACATATCCTGAATTATGCACACACAGCTTAGACGATTTTGAAATTCTTAATTCGCGTGAAAAAGTTCCATTTAAAGTTGATGAAGAATTAAAACAAATTCAGAAGGAGAAGATAATTCCTTTCTGGGATGGGACATCAATCCGTAATAAAATCCTAAATGAGATGAGCAGCGATTGGAAAGATGCGTATGAAGCCGGGATTTTTACTGAGTTTATGGAACAACGCGCTCCCGGTCATACTGTTTTGGATGATAAGATTTATAAGATGGGAATGCTCGATTTTACAAAGAAAATTGAAGATGAAATTGATAAGCTCGATTTCTTTAGTGATCCTGAAGCGCTGAGTAAAAGAGAAGAGTTAAAAGCAATGGCAATCACAACAGATGCGTTAATAAATTATGCAAAAAGGTATTCTGAAAAACTTTGCACTTTAGCCTCCGGTGAAAATAATAAAACGAGAAAAGATGAACTTGAAACAATGACAGGAATTTGCGAACGGATTCCTGCAAATGCTCCTAAAACATTTTGGGAAGCTTTGCAGTATTACTGGTTTGTTCATCTCGGAGTTATTACGGAATTAAATACATGGGATTCATTTAATCCCGGCAGACTCGATCAACATCTTTATCCTTTCTATAAAAGAGATATTGAATCCGGATTATTAACTGATGAGAAAGCAAGAGAGCTTCTTCAATCTTTCTGGATAAAATTTAACAATCAGCCGGCTCCGCCAAAAGTTGGAATTACCGCAAAAGAAAGTAATACCTACACAGATTTTTGCCTGATAAATTTAGGCGGCGTAAAAGAAAACGGAAATGATGCGGTTAATGAGCTGACTTACATATTACTCTATGTAATAGAAGAAATGAGATTGCTTCAGCCGAGTTCTATGATACAGGTTAGCAAAAAGAATCCGGATAAATTTATTAAGCGTGCTTTACAAATTATAAAAACAGGTTATGGGCAACCTTCAATATTTAACACTGATGCGATCATCCAGGAAATGCTGAGGCAAGGTAAATCCATTGAAGATGCGCGTAACGGCGGTGCAAGTGGCTGTGTTGAAACTGGTGCGTTTGGTAAAGAGAGTTACATTTTAACGGGATACTTTAATCTTGTAAAAGTTTTAGAAATAACTTTAAACAATGGTGTTGATCCAAACTCAGGTAAACAGATTGGAATAGCTGCAGGTGATCCAGCAAATTTTAAATCTTATGAGGAACTTTTCGATGCTTACAAAAAACAGCTTAATCATTTTATAGATATAAAGATAAAAGGTAACGTAATAATTGAACAACTTTATGCTCAATACCTCCCTGCCCCTTTTATGTCTGTATTAATTGACGACTGCATTACAAACGGCAAAGATTACAATGATGGCGGTGCACGTTATAATACATCTTACGTTCAGGGAGTTGGTGTTGGAACAATAACCGATTCTTTAGCATCCATTAAATACAATGTCTATGATGAGAAGAATTTTACAATGCTTGAAATGACGGAAGCGTTAAAAAATGATTTTAACGGGGCTGAGCAGCTTAGAGGTGCAATATTAAACTCCACTCCAAAATATGGAAACGATAATGATTATGCAGATACAGTATTAAAAGATATCTTCGAAGCGTTCTTTAATTCGGTTGATGGTAGACCAAACACTAAAGGTGGATTCTTCAGGATAAATCTTTTACCTACGACAAGTCACGTCTACTTTGGCAGTAAGGTTGGCGCAACTCCTGATGGCAGGTTTGCAGAACTTCCAGTATCCGAAGGTATTTCCCCTGTTCAGGGTGCTGATGTAAACGGACCAACAAGTGTGTTAAAATCTGCAGCAAAGATTGATCATTTAAGAACCGGCGGGACTTTGCTAAACCAGAAATTCACTCCACAGATTTTTGATGATGAAGATTCGATAGATAAGATTGTTTCGTTAATACGTTCATACTTTAAGATGGACGGGCATCATATCCAGTTTAATGTTATTGATGCAAAGACATTAAGAGAAGCACAGGAACATCCTGAAAATTATAAAGATCTTATTGTTCGTGTTGCCGGTTACAGCGATTACTTTGTTGATCTCACTCCCGAACTGCAGGAAGAGATAATTAAGCGAACTGAGCACGAGGGTTATTAAAATAGTATTCATTATTTTTTTCCCAATCCCTGCTTAATAACTAGGCGGTGGTTTTTTATTAAGTGTTATCTTGTGTACAAGGATTTGGTTGTCGTATGGCGAAAACTGGTAAAATTATTGGTTTGAGTAGTATTAAGTAAATTGGTCTTTGAGTTTAGTTAAATAACTAAACATTATTGAGGTACTATGAAAAAAAATGAAGAACCAATTTTTGTAGAACAAACCTTTAACCAGTCAATTGATACAGTTTGGAATGCTATAACTGAAATTGATCAGATGCGTCAATGGTATTTTGAAAGCATTCCTTCATTCAAACCTGAAGTCGGATTTGAGACCCATTTTAATGTAGAAACTCAGGATAGAAATTTTATGCACCTGTGGAAAGTGACGGAAGTAATACCTTTAAAAATGTTAGCATATAATAGGAAATATGAGGACATAAGTGGAGATTCATTTGTGATATTTGAATTATTCGAAGAGAACCAAATGACAAAGTTAAGCTTGACGCCTCAGGTTCTGGAAGACTTTCCTGATGATATTCCTGAATTTAAAAGAGAGAGCGGTGTTGAGGGATGAAAATTCTTTATAAGTAAAAGTCTAAAAGAATTTTTAGAAAAATAATTAAATAGAGAATATCCAGAGGTTCAAGCTGTCCGCGAGTTCACTTCGGTGAATTAGATTTTTTGATATTAAATTTTATATTGTGTAAAAAAAAATATGAATGGATAAAGCTATGTTCAAAATTCAAACTTATTTAAGTAGACGTGGTAATTTAAAGACTCGTATAGATTCTGGCATTGCTGTATTCATGGGAAATGACGAAAGCCCAATGAATTATGCGGACAACACATATCATTTCAGGCAGGACAGCACTTTCCTTTATTATTTTGGTTTAAATACCGCTGGATTAACGGGTATTGTAGATGTTGATGAAGGGAAAGATTACATTTTTGGAAACGACCTGACTGTTGAGGATTTTGTTTGGATGGGATATCAACCCGCGTTAAAAAATCAGGCAGAGAAGTCTGGTATTGAAAATACCGGGAGTATTCACGACCTTGAAAAATTCCTGAAAGAAGCTGTGACAAAAGGCCGGATAATACATCTATTACCTGCATATCGTGCTGAAAATAAAATTAAACTGTTCCACTGGCTTGATATTAATCCAATGGAGATCCAGAAAGCTGCATCTGTTGAACTAATCAAAGCTGTGGTGGCACAACGTGAAATTAAATCTGATGAAGAGCTTATTGAAATTGAAAAAGCAGTTGATACAACTGTTGATATGCATGTAACTGCTATGCGTATGGTACGACCGGGCATATTGGAATCGGAAATTGCCTCCAAGGTACAGGAGATTGCATCAAAAGATGGTGGTAATATTTCATTCCCCATTATTGCTACGAAACATGGTGAAACCTTGCATAATCATTACCACGGTAATCAATTAAAAGAGGGTGATATGTTCCTTCTCGATTGTGGCGCAGAAACTGCCATGGGATACGCGGGTGATTTATCAAGTACAATGCCTGTAAGCGCTTCGTTTACAGAACGCCAAAGCGAGATATACAATATTGTTTTGGCTTCTCATAATGCATCTATTGAGATGTTAAAGCCGGGGATACCATTTAAGGATATCCATTATCAAGCTTGCCGGATAATTGTTGACGGCATGAAAGATCTGGATTTAATGAAGGGTGATACTGAAGAAGCCTTACAATTAGGTGCAAATGCTATGTTTTTTCCATGTGGGGTAGGCCACCAGATGGGACTCGACGTCCATGATATGGAGGATTTGGGAGAAGAGTATGTGGGTTACGATGGAAAACCCAAAAGTCTACGGTTTGGAATAAAATCATTACGACTGGCGAAACCATTAGCTTCTGGTATGGTATTGACTATTGAACCAGGGATCTATTTTATACCTTCTTTAATCGATATGTGGAGAGATGAAAAACGTTTTACTGATTTTATAAATTATAACAATCTTGAGACTTATAAAGATTTTGGAGGTATCAGGAACGAAGAAGATTTTGTTATCACAGCAGATGGATACAAGCTAATAGGCAAGAACAAACCTAAAACAATTGAAGATGTGGAAAAACAAAAAAACTAAAGGAACTCATATGAAGGTTAAAACAAAACTACCTATAACGTTAGTTTTGGGAATCTTAATAATACCATGTTTTATAGCAGCGCAGGAAAAAAGTCAAAATGTCCTCACCCTTGAAAGGATATATAAAACAAATGAGTTTCAACAAAATGAATTTGGACCGGCACGATGGCTGGAAGATGGTTCAGGTTATACCACTCTTGAAGCGTCGCAGAAATTTGCCAATGTTAAAAACATCATTAAATATACTCCAAAAACCGGGGAGCGAGTTATACTTGTTAACGCCAGCCAGTTAATCCCAAAGGGCAGAAGGAATCCCCTGCTGATTAAAAATTACAACTGGTCGCTTGATGGGAAAAAACTTTTGATCTATACAAATTCTGTACGTGTATGGAGATATGAAACAAGAGGTGATTACTGGATGCTTGATATTGTTTCTGGGAAATTATCTCAACTTGGAAGCTTTGCTGATCCTTCAACTATGATGTTTGCTAAGTTTTCACCGGATGCTAAAAAAGTTGGATATGTGGTTAAAAATAATATCTACGTTGAGATCTTGGAATCTTCTGAGGTGGTTCAAATTACATATGATGGTTCTGCCAGAATTATAAACGGGACTTTCGACTGGGTGTATGAAGAAGAACTTTCATGCCGGGACGGATTTCGCTGGAGTCCTGATGGAAAGAACATAGCCTACTGGCAATCCGATACCAAAGGAACCGGAACCTTTTATTTGATCAACAACATCGATTCAATTTACTCTCAACCGATTCCATTCCCATACCCAAAGGTTGGCACAAGCAATTCTGCCGTTAAGGTTGGAGTTGTTTCAGCGGCTGGTGGTGAAACAAAATGGTTTGATATTCCGGGCGATCCCAGAAACAATTACCTGGCAAGGATGGACTTTATACCAAATTCGAATGAGGTGATAATCCAGCAATTAAATAGGCTTCAAAATACAAATATGGTTTGGGTAGGTAATACACGTACAATGCGTTTAAATAATATTCTAACTGATAGCGATGAAGCTTTCCTTGACATCCATGATAAAATTGAATGGCTGGACAGTGAAAAATATTTTACCTGGACAAGCGAGAAAGATGGTTGGCTTCATTTATATAAAGTTTCCAGGGATGGGAGGAACAAGGATCTTATTACTAAAGGTGATTTTGATGTGGTGAGTATTAATTGTATCGATGAAAAAGGAGGTTATGTTTATTATATCGCTTCTCCAGAAAACTACACACAGCGCTATCTTTACCGAGACCGTCTAGATGGTAAAGGCACAGCAGAAAGGATTAGCCCAAAAGGTGTTGAGGGGCAGTTTTCATATCAGGTGTCGCCCGATGCAAAATGGGCAATTGCAACATTCCAAAACTCTACTACACCGAGCAGGATATCTGTAATCAGCCTTGCCGGGCATAAAGAAATTAATATACTCGAGGACAACTCAGAATTAAAAGCAAAGTATGATGCGCTTGGATTAAATCCCAGGAAGTTTTTTAAAATTGATATTGGTGATGTAGTGCTTGATGCATGGATGATCACACCGGTTGGATTTGATCCTTCCAAAAAATACCCGGTGATCTTTTTTATATATGGTGAACCGGCAAGTGCAACGGTTCAAGATGAATGGAAAGGTGGTCGGCTTTGGGATCAGTATATGGCTCAGCAGGGGTACGTTATAATCAGTGTGGACAACCGTGGAACAAAGACCCCGAGAGGGCGCAACTGGAGGAAATCAATTTACGAGCAAATTGGGATACTGGCTGCTCACGACCAGGCAAAAGCTGCTATTGAAATTTTTAAGATGTTCAAATTTGTTGATTCGGAAAGAATAGGTATATGGGGTTGGAGCGGGGGAGGTCAAATGACTCTCAATTGTATGTTCCGGTATCCTGAAATTTATAAAACCGGAATTGCAGTTGCATTTGTTTCTCATCAGAAATTGTACGATACTATTTACCAGGAAAGATATATGGGGCTTCCTTCTGAAAATAAGGAGGGGTATCATGATGGGTCCCCAATAAATCATGCATCAAAATTAGAAGGTAACTTGATGATTATTCATGGAACCGCAGATGATAACGTCCATTATCAGAGTTTCGAAATGCTTGTTAATGAATTGATAAAACATAATAAACTTTTTAGTATGATGTCTTATCCTATGCGTTCTCATGGTATAAACGAAAGAGATAATACTTCTCTTCATCTACACAGGGTAATGGAAGATTTCTGGAAGAAATATCTGCCGCTAGGTGGAAAGTAGATGGATGAGAAAATGAATAAAGAAAATAAAAGACAACCGATCAGGTTAATAAAAAGAAGTGAGATAGCTAAGTTTTTTACAATGACAGAAGCAATTGATAGCATGGCGCTCGCGTTCTCAAGCCTGTCATCGGGTGATTGCTATATTCCAAAGCGATATATAACAAGCACAAGAGATGAATCATTAACTTTATTATTAAAACCGGCATTTGTTAATAATCATGACAAATCAAGCATTAAAATTCTTACTCAGAAAAACTCTAGTTCCCTTCCCGGTATTCCAACAATTTTGGGTATTGTTTTACTAATTGACAATGTGACTGGAGAAATTTTATCGATAATGGATGGAGCATTTATTACAGAGTTGCGCACCGGGGCTGCAAGTGGTTTGGCCACAAAATATTTGTCTAGAAAAAATTCAAGTAAATTGGCAATATTCGGATGCGGCAGTCAGGGAAGAACACAACTTAAGGCTGTAAATGTTGTGAGGGAGATAGAAAAAATTTGGATTTTTGACAAATCACGTGAACAGGCGGAAATGCTTATTGAAGAAATGGTCTCTGAGACAACGGCAGATATTGAATTTACAAGCGACCGGGCTGTACTAAAAGATGTGGACATTATTTCCACGGCGACAAATTCGGAGAAACCATTGTTTTACAAAAGCCATTTAAAGGCAGGAACCCATATCAATGCAATTGGCTCATTCCAACCAGAGATGCAGGAAATTGATCCTGAAATAATCAAATCATCACGAATTTTTTTAGATGATAAAGAAGCTTGCGTGAACGAGAGTGGTGATTTATTAAAAGCGTTCAAAGATCCCACGATTCCCAATGATAACATTATTGGTGAGATAGGTGAATACATGCTAAATAAAATTGATGGAAGAACTTCTTCCGATGAAACAACACTCTTTAAAAGTGTAGGAACGGCTATTCAGGATTTTGAGGTTGCTAACAGAATTTATAATAAATCCCTAACTGAGAAATTTGGCAAGGAGATAAGACTTTATGAATAATACCCCCAGCATTTTTAATGATGTGATTGGACCAGTAATGCGTGGACCATCTAGTTCGCATACTGCGGCTTCATGGCGTATAGCCAGAACCTGTTTAGATATTTTAAATGAACCTTTAAAAAAAGCAATCATAGATTTTGATGCGAATAGTATCTGGGCTCTCAATTATCGTGAGCAAGGGACGGTAATGGGCATTAATGGAGGTTTGTTGGGTTTTGAAATAACAGATAGCCTCATGAAGGATACTGAAAAAGTGGCTGAGGAGATGGAAATTTCAATTACGTATGAAATCAATTCATTTCCTACAAAACATATAAACACAGTGCGCCTCTTATTGGAAGGGATTAATGGTAAAACTATTCTGGTTGTCGCGGCTTCTCTTGGAGGAGGCTCGTTTGAGATTCAGCAAATAGATGGTTTCGATGTAAATATGTGTGGTGATTATTTTGAGTTATTGGTTCAGAATAAAACGAACGATAGTTTACTTGATGATCTCAAAATGATTTTTCCTGAAAATATATTATTGTCTCATTCGTCGGGAAAAAATGGTAACCTGATAAACCTGAAGTCCCCAAACAAAATTACGGATGACATCATTAAACACTTCGACAACGATAGTGATTTTGGTAAGGTAATTATTGTCAATCCGATTCTTCCAATTGTTTCTGGAAATGCCACTGAAATGCCTTTTACAACCATTGAATCTTTATTAGAATATGCCAGGGAGGAAAACCTGGATTTGGGAGCATTGGGGATAATTTATGAAAAATGCCAAAGCGGACTTCCTGATTCAGTACTTGTGAGTAAAATGGAGGAGATTGTTGGTATTATTGAAAATAGCATTCAAACCGGCCTGGAGGGGACAAAATATGAGGACCGTATTTTACATCAGCAATCACATTTAATTGAAAAGGCTGAGAAAGTTGGCAAAATTCTTCAAAATTCATTAGTGAATAAAATTATTGCCAATGTTTCAGCGATTATGGAATCGAAGAGTGCAATGGAGGTAATTGTAGCGGTTCCAACTGCAGGTTCATGCGGAACGGTGGGCGGTGTTTTAAAAGCCGTGGCAGATGACATGAATTCTACACCTGAAGAGAAAATAAAAGCTTATTTTGCTGCGGGGATAGCCGGTGCTTATTTTGCTAAGGGACCTGGATTCTCAGCTGAAGAACATGGTTGTCAGGTTGAATGTGGCGCTTCCACTGGAATGGCAGCCTCGGGCTTAGCTCAGTTATTTGGAGGAACCGCGAAACAAGCCTTAAGTGCAGCTTCAATGGCGGTTCAAAATATGATTGGTTTGGTGTGCGACCCGATAGCTGACCGTGTTGAAGCTCCTTGTTTAGGTAAAAATATAAGTGCCGCTGTTAATGCCCTTTCTTCGGCTACAATGGCATGTTCTGGATTTGATGCAGTCATCCCGTTCGATGAGGTTCTTGAAACCGTTTCACGTGTGAGTAAACAAATGCCAACTTGTGTAAAGTGTACCGGTCAAGGCGGATTGGCAATGACACCTACTGCATTACGGTTAAAGAAAAAAATTAACTAATATTCAATAGCATGATTCAAATAAACATAGTAACTCTTGATTAAAACAAATAAAGGGGAATGATGAAAAAGATATCGCTCTTAATAATTATTGTATTTGGGATATATAACCTTGTAAATGCCCAAACTCAAAACATTGAAAACCTTTTATTCAACCTCCCGGATGTAATATTTAAAAAAATTGAAACACCAGATTCTTTTGAAATTGCTTATGAATTAAAGGTAAGGCAACCTTTAGATCATTTTGATTCATCAAAAGGATTTTTTTACCAAAAAGCATTTCTCTCACATAAAGCATTTGACCGCCCAACTGTTATTAACACGTCAGGATATAGTAAGAGAAAAAATAATATTCTCGAAATCACTGAATTGTTAAGTGCAAATCAAATAGCTGTTGAACACCGCTTTTTTGGGGAAAGTCTGCCTGATTCTATGGAGTATAAGTATTTGAATCTTAAACAGGCAACGGCTGATTTGCACCATATCAATCAACTTTTTAAAAAGATATACACCGGAAAGTGGGTAAGCAGCGGCATTAGCAAAGGAGGAGTTACAACTATTTTCTATCGCTATTTTTTTCCGAATGATGTTGATGTTAGCGTACCCTATGTTGCGCCTTTAAATAAAGAACGTGAAGATAAACGTATATATACATTTTTAGATACAGTTGGTACGGATGAGTGTCGTGAAAAAATTAAATCCTTCCAAACCAGACTTCTGAAAAACCGGGACGAAGTTTTATCTTACCTGAAATTTTACAGCATAGGCGCCGGATTAAAGTTTAATTATCTCACATTCGAGCAAGCTTTTGAATATGCTGTTTTGGAATATCCATTTTATTTTTGGCAATGGGGAGGTAGCTGCCTGAATATACCCGGAAATGAAACTTCTCTGGAAGATGCAGTTGAATACTTTGTTTCTTGGAAAGATCCATTAATACTCTTTAGCGATCAGGATATAAAATACTATGGTCCTCATTATTATCAATCTGCTGCAGAGATGGGTTATTATGGGTATGAATCATATAAATTCAAAGACCTGATAAAATCCTTACCAACGGATACTAATCCACAGGCTACATTTTTACCAAATAAAATGGATGTATCATTTGATGGAAGCTTATTAAAAGATGTCCATAAATGGATAGAAAGCAAGGGTAATAATTTCATATACATTTATGGATCAAGAGACACATGGTCTGCTTGTGCATTGCCAGTATCGGATAAGGTTGATTCAAAGTGGTTTTTTCTAAAAGGTAAAAATCATCTCACAGCACGAATTGCAAATATGAATAATGAAGAAAGACAAAATCTCATTACTACACTTGAAAGATGGCTTTCAATTAAAATAGATTAAACTTACATTTTATAATAGTTCAACCCCTGCTTAATAACATAGGCGGGGGTTTTTTATTTGGTTTTATGATTATAGTGTACTCTTTGCTGATTTCATTTTGTATAGCCAGAGTAATTGCAGTATATTAATTATGTTCTAGCTAGCAACATAAAAACAAAGTTTAAACCATCATATTTAAGATGGCCATTAAGCTAAAAGGAGATAAAATGAGATACATATTGACACTCTTGCTATTTGTTATGTCTTCGCAGACCTACGCTCAAGTAAAGGAAGTAGAAGTTCAAATTACAGAAACCCTACGGGCATTACCAGAAGCCCTCCGTAATGGAGCTACTGTCATTGGCTACAACCAAGCCGGAGAGCAAATAGAGCTAAGAAAAGGTACCAACGACATAATCTGTTGGGCTGACAATCCCTATTTAAGTAATGACAAGGGTAAAATATATATCGTCTGCTTTCCGAAGAGTCTGGAACCCTATATGACACGAATAAGAGAGTTGAAATTGAATGGTGTCTCTAACGTTTATGACTCTCTTGCTACTGAGATTGAGTTAGGTATAATCAACATGCCTAAATTAGCAGTGCGTTATACATTACGTGGGCACTCCCACGAAGGTGCTTTAGCCCTTACTATAATTCATGTGCCATATGCAACTACTGAGTCAACTGGTTTCTCTTCAGAGATAGACAATTTTCGACCATGGCTCATGTGGGAAGGAACACCACATGCACATATAATGGTTCCTGGCCACTAATTAGATCATTAGCTGATTCAAAGCTTTTACGTTCTTAAAATTAATCAACTGAATCCCAAACCCTGCTTAATAACATAGGCGGGGGTTTTTTATTGATTTAAATGAATTAATACCAATCTATAACTTAAACTCTATTGAATTTTCAGGACAAGATTTTATACAATAACCACAAGCATGACAATCAG
>CBEPPX010000016.1:0-14002 GCA_965511205.1 uncultured Ignavibacteriales bacterium
ATGGCTGCAAACATCTTCTTTATCCTGATGGAAATCTTTACGGCATACTATAGTGGAATTCCCGAACACATTAAACACTTTCAGTTTCTATTCATTGGCCTGGATGGAAATACAAGCTTAGTTCCATGGATGTGGATTTCAACAATCCTTGCGTTATTTGCCCTAATCTTTTTACTTGTTCCCTCAGCTCGTAGAAATGAGAAAGTGCTGTTTGGAATTTGCCTTGCAATTTTTGTATCAATATGGATTGATAAAGGGCTTGGAATGGTTGTTACAGGATTCATTCCAACATCTTTAAGTGAAGTTGCTGAATATTGGCCAACCATTCCCGAAGTACTGATTTCATTAGGTGTTTGGGCAATCGGATTTTTCTTGATAACTATTTTTTATAAGATTGCTCTTTCTGTAAGGAGAGAGCTAGTAAGATAAGTTAATTAGATGTATAATGTAATTATTATAGGTGGAATGGCAGCCGGCTGCAAAGCTGCCGCACGATTAAGTCGATTATCTTCAGACTATCATATAACTATAATTGAACGAAATCCAATCGTATCATTTGGAAATTGCGGCTTACCATTTTATGCATCGGGGGAGGTAGATGATTTATATGAACTTGGCAAAACAAGCTACGGTGTTGTTCGGGATGCAGATTATTTTAGAGATGTTAAAGCTGTAGATGTTTTAACGAAGACTGAAGTAGTAGATATTAATGTTGATAAGTGTGAAATTACTTGCAAAACTGTTGACAACGAACAAACTTCAACTCTTCCTTACAATGCTTTGATTATTGCAACCGGTTCGAAAGCTGTCAAACCTAATTTCGAGCTTCCCCATTCACCTGTAATTTCATCCTTCCTCACTGCAGCCGACGCAAAAAATTTTAGAGAAGCAGCACAAAAGGGGAAGGTTGGAAAAGTTGTAGTTATTGGTGGCGGATTTATAGGGTGTGAACTGACTGAAGCATTAAGGTCACTTTGGGGTATTGAAACAATCTTAATTGAAAAGGAAAAATCAATACTATCAAAATTTCTTGATCCCGAAATGGCAAGGTTAGTTGAAAACAGAATTGAAAAAAATGGTGTTCAAATATTTTTTTCAAATGAAATTAAAAAAGTTGAAACTGATGAAAAAAATCACCCTGTAACTTGCTTTGTGGATGGTAAAAAAATAGAATCAGATTACTTGTTTTATAACCTTGGTGTTATGCCGGAAACCGAACTTGCTAAAACAGCAGGAGTAAAGATTGGAAAGTTTGGTGGAATTATTGTTGATGAACAGATGAGAACAAGTGTCCCTAAAATATGGGCTGCAGGCGATTGCGTTGAAACAAAAAATTTAGTTTCAGGTAAACCGGATTATTTCCCTCTTGGCTCACTAGCTAACAGGATGGGAAGGGTTGCTGCAAATTCAATTGCTGGCAGGGATGATTCTTTTAACGGCGCTGCAGGTACTGTTTCGTTAAAAGTGTTTGACTTGGTTGTTTCAGGTTCAGGTCTAACAGAAAAAAAAGCAAAGCAGTATGGTTATAACATAGGAAGGGTAATAGGTTGTTGGAAAGACAGACCTGATTATCATCCCGAAGCTAAAGATCTTTTCGGAAAATTAATTTATGAAAAAGAGAGCTTAAAATTATTAGGCATTCAGTTAGTTGGCGAAGGGGAAGTAAACAGGTATGTTGATGTGGTTTCAGAGTTATTGGCAAATAATAAAACGGTTAACGACCTGTTAAACATTGAGCATGGATACATGCCCGCACATTCTTCTCCAATCTCTCCTTTAAATTATTTGGGCTATATGGTTCTAAACCAGGAGACGGATGGTGTGCTGAATGTTAAAGCTGAACAGCTTTCATCTTACAATGGGTTGTTCATCGATTTAAGAGAACCCGTAGAAATTGATACTGCAAGTTTTTCTCATAAAGCAGTACATATCCCATTGGCTGATCTAAGAAAAAAACTTGGTGATTTTGATTTAAATCAATCAATATTGTTTGTATGCGAAAGAGGACCGCGCTCACTCGAGGCAGCCAGGATATTTATGAACTATGGGTACAAAAATATTTCCTATCTCGGCGGCGGCAATAATTTTTATAAAGAAGTGAATAAGAGTTCTGTTAAATATGTTGATTCAAAAAAAGAAAAGAACGAAAGTATAAACACTTTGAGTTAGCTATGAATAAGGAAAAATTTCAATTGTTTGTTGTGGGGATAAATCATAAAACTTCTTCTATCTCTGAGCGAGAGTTATTCCAAATAAATAAAAAAGAATTATCTGCCACACTAAATTACTTCAACACGATGATGGAGGTTGAAGGTATTGTTATTATTGCAACATGCAATCGTTTGGAATTTTATTTAGTTCTTAATCAAAATATTGATCCGTTTTCCATCATAAAAGAATTTTATTCTAATAAAAAACAAATTGATGCAGAAAATAGTAGAAATTCGTTTTACTTTTATAAAAAAAGTGATGTTGCAAGGCATCTTTTCCGTATTGTTTCAGGACTCGAATCAGTAGTAGTGGGGGAATATCAAATACAGGGACAGATAAAGGATGCTTACAGTGTTGCGTGCTCTGAAAATACTGCTGATAAAATATTGCATAAATTATTTCATGCTGCTTTTAGAACAGGGAAAAGTGTTCGCACTCATACAAAAATTGGTTCCGGTAAACAGTCATTAAGCGGTGTTGCATATCAATTAATAAATGAAGTTATAAAAAAAGAAAATGCAATCACCATCGTTGGTGTAAATGAAAGTACAAAAATTATTGCAGAAAAACTGAACCAATCAGGTTTTACAAATCTTAATTTTGTAAACAGAACACTTTATAAAGCAGCAGAGTTGGCAGAAAAATATAGCGGAGAAGCTTATTGTTTAGACAGGATTGAAGAACCACTCGCCAAATCAAAGTGTTTATTTTCATGTACCGGTTCACCTGATTTTATAATTACTTCAGATCTTATAAATAAAATTTACAATAAAACAAATTGCCTGGAATTAATTATAGATATGGCAATTCCACGTGATGTTGAGCCAAAAGGAATTTCTGAAGATATCAAAATTTTCAATTTAGAGGGATTAAAAATTTATTTAGAAAAACAGAGAACTAAAACTGATTTGGAATTATCATCTGCAGAAAAAATTATTGAAGACGAAACAAGTATTTTTGAAGTTTGGAGTGAATCGCAAAAAGATGATGTTTTTGAGCCCTTAGCAGAAAAAATAGAATTGATTCGCCAGCAATTACTCGATGAAACAAATTCACAATTCTCAGAAGATGAGATTCAATTACTAGATAAATTCTCAAAGTCTTTAATACACAGATTGAAAGCAAC
The DNA here is from genome assembly GCA_965511205.1 of uncultured Ignavibacteriales bacterium. Taxonomy (GTDB): domain Bacteria; phylum Bacteroidota; class Ignavibacteria; order Ignavibacteriales; family Ignavibacteriaceae; genus JAZGGS01. The sequence continues at coordinate 3,338 of CBEPPX010000016.1, forward strand.
AGTTAACCAGGCATTACGAACGAATGCTAATCAAAAAAAAGCGAGTTAAAATATTTTGCAGATACAACTTAAACATGGAATAATATTATGACAGAAAATTCAACTTCATCTGAACTATTAATAATAGGCGGAGGCATAGCGGGGATAACGGCAGCCGTTGAGGCCGCTGAAACCGGGCTAAGTGTAATACTACTTGAAAAGAAACCATATATCGGGGGTAAAGTAGCACAGTTCAATCAATACTTTCCAAAGCTATGTCCGCCAAGCTGTGGGTTGGAAATTAACCTTCGCCGCTTACGTACTAATCCAGCCATAACTCTTTTAACGATGGCAGAAGTAACTAATGTTAATGGAGAAAATGGAAAGTACAAAGCTGAAGTAAGTTTAAAACCAAGATATGTAAATAATCAATGCACAGTTTGCGGCGATTGTGTGCCTGTTTGTCCTGAAAAAAGAAAAAATGAGTTTAATTATTTGATGGATGAAACTGCAGCAATATTTATTCCTTACGAAAACGCTCATCCTCAAAAGTACGTTATAGATATGAACGCCTGTAAAGGAAGCAGCTGTAACAAATGCGTGGAAGTTTGCAAGTACAAAGCTATCGATTTAAACGAGCAGGAAAAAAAGTTGACCATAGAAACTAAATCAATTATTTGGTCTACAGGATGGGATCCTTATGATGCAAGCAAGCTTGATATTCTTGGTTACGGCGAATATCCTGATGTTGTTACTAATGTAATGATGGAAAGATTCGCTGCACCCGATGGTCCTACAAAAGGTGAAATACTAAGACCATCAACAAAAGAAAAAATTAATAGCGTTGCATTTGTTCAATGTGCAGGTTCAAGAGATGAAAATCACCTTGAATATTGTTCTTCAATTTGCTGCATGGCTTCACTAAAACAGGCAAAGTACATAAGGGAACAACATCCCGATGCTGAAATTCATTTTCACTATATAGATATTCGTGCAAACGGTTTGCTGGAAGACTTTTATAACTCAGTTAAAGAAGATGACAAGCTTCATTTTCATAGAGGGAAAGTAGCAAAAGTATTTAAAGATGATTCTTCAGGTAAACTTATTGTTGAAGCGGAAAATACCTTAACCGGAAACCTGATGCAAAATGCTGTTGAAATGGTTGTACTGGCTACTGGTATGGAATCTACAGCTAAAAACTTACCTGTTGATAAAACACTGCTTGATGATAATGGATTTTTCAAATCGAATGGCAATGGAATGATAAGTTGCGGCGTTAGTACAAAACCAAAAGATGTATCATCAGTTGTGCAGGAAGCAACAGGCTCTGTTTTAAAAGCTATTCAAATAATTAAAGGGAATTAATATTATGGCAGTAGATACAAAAGTTGGAGTCTATTTATGCTCCGGATGTGAAATTGGTGAAGCTTTAAATATTGATGAACTTGCTAAAGTTGCTTCTGAAGAAATCAAAGTACCGGTTTGTAAAAATAATTCATGGCTTTGCAGCGAAGAAAGTATTAATGAAATTAAAAAAGATATTGAGAGTGAAGAATTAAATCGTGTTGTTATTGGTGCATGCTCGCAACGATTTTTAACTGATCTTTTTAAGTTCGATTCAAAAGTTTTGGTTGATAGGGTCAATCTTAGAGAAAATGTTGCTTGGACGCATAAAGCAAAAGATGAAGATACACAGATGCTTGCAGCCGATTATCTTAGAATGGGAGTTGCTAAGATAAGAAACAGCGAACCTCCTGAACCGCTTGATCTGGAAATAAATGAAACAATACTTGTTGTGGGGGGAGGCGTTTCAGGATTGACTTCAGCATTAGCTGCTGCTAAAGCGGGTAAATCTGTTGTTGTAACTGAAAAAGAAAAACAACTTGGCGGCTGGTTAAATAAATTTCATAAAATCACTCCTCATAATTCTCCTTATACCGAACCCGAATCTCCGGGGATAGATGAATTGATTTCCGAAGTTGAATCGAATAAAAATATAAAAATTTTTACTTCTTGTTTGATCGAAAAAATTTCAGGTCAACCGGGTGAGTTTGATGTTACTCTAAAAATCAATGATGAATTACAATCTGAAACCATGAAAATTGGTGCCATTGTTCAAGCTACCGGCTGGAAGGAATACAATCCTAATAATCTTGGCGAGCTTGGTTACGGAAAATCTGAAAAAGTTATAACTGGAATTCAGTTAGAAGAGTATATTAAAAATGGTAAAGAAAATAAAGCATTAAACGGAAAACCTATAGAGAGTATTACGTTTATTCAATGCGCCGGCTCGCGGGATGAAAAGCATCTCCCATACTGTTCATCTATTTGTTGTTCGGTATCGCTAAAGCAAGCTTTATATATTCGTGAAAAATTTCCGGATGCGTTAATCTATATTATTTATAAAGACATTCGTACTCCTGCACAGCATGAGCTTTTTTATAAACGTGTTCAGGAAGAAGATAATATCTTTCTAACAAAAGGTGATGTTAGTGAGGTTAATTCATCTGCTGATGGGAAAATGATTATTAATATAGATGATACTCTATTGGGTGAAAAGATTCAGATAAAATCGGATGTTGTTGTGTTAGCAACTGGAATGGTTCCCACAACATTGGCAGGTGAAATCGAAGCTGGTGAAGAAACCGAGAAGAAAGAAGAATCTGATAAAAAAGAAGAAACCCTTGATGGGAAAAAGGGAGCAGAATCTGCTGAGGTTGGTGCAAAAATCTTAAACCTTACATACAGGCAGGGTACCGATTTACCAACTTTAAAATATGGCTTTCCGGATTCACATTATATTTGCTTTCCATATGAAACAAGAAGAACGGGCATTTATGCTGCAGGTTGTGTTAGATCTCCAATGAATATAGCTGAAAGTAAAAATGATGCTTATGGTGCTTCTTTAAAAGCTATTCAACTTTTATATGCGGCAAAAAATGGAGTTGCCGTACATCCAAGATCGGGCGATCAATCTTACCTGGATTTCTTTATGCAGCGTTGTACTCAGTGTAAACGTTGTACAGAAGAATGTCCATTTGGTGCGTTAGATGAAGATGAGAAAGGAACACCACTGCCTAATCCAAACAGATGTCGAAGATGTGGAATATGTCTTGGTGCATGTCCTGAAAGAATAATTACGTTTAAGGATTATTCAATTCAGTCGGTCTCTTCAATGATTAAAGCAGTTGATATTCCAGACGAATTTGAAGAAAAACCAAGAATACTTGCTTTCCTATGCGAAAATGATGCTTACCCAGCATTGGATATTGTTGGCAAATTCCGATTTCAGTATGATCCGAATATTCGTGTAATTCCTGTCCGTTGTTTAGGTGCGATAAATATTGTTTGGATTGCAGATGCATTATCAATGGGTTTTGATGGAATCATTTTAATCGGGTGTAAGCATGGTGATGATTATCAGTGTCATTACATAAAGGGAAGCGAACTTGCAGAGAAAAGAATGGAGAACGTACAGGAAAAATTAAAGCAATTAGTTCTCGAGCCGGAGAGAGTCCAAATATTCAATCTTTCGCTCGATGAATACAAAAAGCTTCCCGGTATCTTCAACGATTTTGTTGAAGAGATTACAGAGATGGGATTTAATCCTTACAAGGGAATGTAGAAAACAGCAACAGAATGAGTACAAAATTCCAATTCGCGTTGATTTTACTTCTGCATAGCAATAATTTTAGATGTGTAATTAATTGTTTAAATCACAATAAAATCGGTTTCAATACCTTGGCAAACCACTCATTCACAGGGGATTTTTTCTACCTTTCTAACTGGCAGATTATGATTAAAAACAGAAACGAACTAAACATTTCTTTAAGAATAATTAATAAAAACTTAATCAACTAAAATCTTGTGAGTTTATAAACAATCATAAAATTTTTAATTAAGGAGCAATCATGGCAGAATCTAATTTAATACGACCACACGGAAGTGATGAGTTAAAAATTCTTCTTCTTAGCGGAAAGGAAAAAGAAGAGGAATTAAAAAAAGCGGATAAACTAAAAAAAGTACGAATGACCACCCGTGAAACCGGCGATTTAATTATGCTTGGTATAGGTGGCTTTACTCCTCTTGATGGTTTTATGGGGTATGATGATTGGAAAGGCGTTTGTGCCGATATGAAAATGACAAACGGTTTATTCTGGCCCATTCCAATTACTCTTTCAGTTTCAACGGAAGTTGCTAACGCATTAACAATTGATGAAGAGATTACTCTTGTTAGTGATGAAACCAATGAAGTAATGGGTACTATGAAAGTAACTGAGAAGTACCAAATTGATAAAGACTTTGAATGTAAAAATGTGTTTGCAACTAATGATCCGGAACACCCGGGAGTTAAGGTTGTAATGAATCAACTGGATTGGAATATAGCTGGTCCGGTTAAAGTTCTTTCAGAAAGTTATTTTCCGGAAGAGTTCAAAGGTATTTACCAGCGTCCTGCTGAAAGTAGAAAAATCTTTGAAGAAAAGGGATGGCGAACAATTGCCGCACTACAATTAAGAAATCCAATGCACCGTTCCCACGAATACCTTGCGAAGATAGCAATTGAAGTTACCGACGGTTTATACATCCATCAATTGGTTGGCGGATTAAAACCGGGAGATATTCCTGCAGATGTTCGTGTTAAGTGTATCGATACTTTAGTTGAAAACTATTTCCTTAAAGAACGTGTTGTAGCAGGCGGCTATCCGCTCGATATGCGCTATGCTGGTCCGAGGGAAGGTTTGCTCCATGGTGTTTTCCGCCAGAATTTTGGCTGCACACACATGATTATTGGTCGCGATCACGCAGGTGTTGGAAATTACTATGGTCCTTTTGATGCACAGGATTCATATCACCAGCTTTGGGATGGAGCTTTAGAATGTAAAATGCTTCCAATAGATTGGACATTCTGGTGTTATAAGTGTGGCGGTATGGCTTCAATGAAAACCTGCCCTCATCCAAAAGAAGACAGATTATTCTTAAGCGGTACTGCTCTAAGAAAAGGATTATCAGAGGGCGGAGATATTCCTTTTGAATTCAGCCGTCCGGAAGTTTTAGCTATATTAAAAGATTATTATGCACACCTGGAAAATAAAGTTGAAGTGAAAATGCATGGACACGCAACCGGTGAAGCTAAAGTCAAAAAATAAAAAATTGATGATAATATCAAAAGATAAAATATTGTTTTTATCGTTAAAAAATAACTTACTCAATCTTATTAATTTCTATAAGGAGGTATTATAATGCCAAGTTATGTAATTTCTGATAAGTGCGATGGCTGTAAAGCGCTTGATAAAACAGCGTGCCAATTCATTTGTCCTAATGACTTAATGGTGTTAGATAAAGATAAAATGAAGGCTTATAACTGTGAACCCGAAATGTGCTGGGAATGCTACAACTGTGTTAAAATTTGTCCTACCCAGGCAATTGAAGTTCGCGGATATGCCGATTTCGTTCCATTAGGCGCTACAGTAACACCTATGCGCAGTACAGATAGTATTATGTGGACTGTTAAATTCCGTAACGGAAATTTAAAACGGTTCAAGTTCCCAATTCGTACCACCCCCGAAGGAGAAGCAAAACCGGATGGTGGATTTGCAATTACAGATGATTTTGATAGTCCTGCTCTTTATTGCGAACCTGAAGCAGCCGGTCTTGAAAAAATACCATCATTTAAATAATAACCAATAATAAGGAAATAATTATCATGGCTAATTTCGAAACTGTAGAAGTGACCACTGATCTTCTGATTGTTGGTGGTGGTATGGCTGCCTGTGGTGCTGCTGTGGAAGCTGCACACTGGGCAAAGAAAAATGGGTTAAAAGTTACTCTTGTTGATAAAGCTGCAATAGACCGTAGTGGTGCTGTTGCTATGGGTTTATCAGCAATCAACCAATATGTTGGTCTGAAAGACGGCCAAAATACTATGGAAGATTATGTCAATTATGTACGTAATGACTTAATGGGTATTACACGTGAGGATTTGGTTTATAATATTGCCCGTCACGTAGATTCATCAGTTCATCTTTTTGAAAAATGGGGACTCCCAATATGGACAGATGATAAGGGTGCCTATGTGCATGAAGGAAGATGGCAGTTAATGATTAATGGTGAATCTTATAAAGTTATTGTTGCAGAAGCTGCAAAGAACGCCGTTGGTATGGATAACATTTACGAACGTATTTTCATAGTTGGTCCTATTATGGATGGCGAACGTTGTGTTGGTGCTGTTGGATTTAGTGTACGTGAAGAAAAATTCTATATATTCAAAGCTAAAGCTACCTTGGTTGCAATGGGTGGCGCTGTTCACGTATTTAAACCACGTTCCTCAGGCGAAGGTCTTGGGCGTGCATGGTATCCACCATGGAACTCCGGCTCAAGTGCGTACTTTACTTTAAAAGCAGGCGCAGAAATGACCTGTCAGGAAGTTCGTTTTATTCCTGTTCGTTTTAAGGATGCTTATGGACCCGTTGGTGCATGGTTCTTATTATTCAAAGCCCGCGCAACAAACGCATTGGATGAGTCTTATATGGAAACCCGCCGACCAGAATTAGAAAACTGGCTCCCTTATGGAAAGGTTAAACCGGTTCCTGCAAACTTGCGTAACTGGTTGATGATGCTGGATGTTCAAGATGGTAAAGGTCCGATTTCTATGCGGACAGAAGAAGCAATTCAAAAAATTGCTGCCGAAGCAGGTGATGAAAAAGCAGCTAAGAAAAAACTGAAAGAATTAGAATCAGAAGCCTGGGAAGACTTCCTGGATATGACAATTTCGCAGGCTATTTTGTGGGCAGCTACTAATACTGCTCCTGAAGAAAAATCATCTGAAATTGCTGCCGCTGAACCTTACTTTATCGGTTCACATTCAGGCGCTTCAGGTGCCTGGGTTAGCGGTCCAAAGGATGTCGCTCCTGATGCATATTACTGGGGTTATGATTGTATGTCAACTGTAAATGGATTGTTCTGTGCTGGCGATGCTTCTGGCGCTTCCAGTCACAAATTCTCTTCTGGTTCACATGCAGAAGGTAGAATTGCAGCTAAAGCCGCAATCAAATTCATCTTAGATAATCCTGATATTAATGTTGATATGGCTGCTGTAGAGGAATTGAAGAAAGAAATATTACAACCTCTGGATACTTATGCAGAGTTCAGTGGCAAAACAGTAACACCTGATGTTAACCCTGATTACATTTTACCGAAAATGTTCATGTTCAGACTTCAGAAAATTATGGATGAATATGCAGGCGGTGTATCTACTGGATTTGTCACAAGTGAAAAATTATTAGAAAAAGGTTTAGATTTATTAGCATTCCTGAAGGAAGATTCAGAAAAACTTGCAGCTCCAGATCTTCATGAACTGATGAGATGCTGGGAAAACGTACATCGTATGTGGCAAGCTGAATCTCATGTAAGAACCCTGTTGTTCCGTGAAGAAACCCGCTGGCCTGGTTACTACTTCAGGGCAGATAAACCTACTATGGATAATGAAAATTGGGACGCATTTGCTAATTGTAAATATGTTCCTAAAACAGGTGAATGGGAAATGATTAAACGACCGGTAGAGAGAATTTATAATAACTAGATTCCTGATTTTATTTTTGGGATGTTTAATCGTTCGAGATAATTAATAGTAAAATCCGGATAGCTTCCCTCTGGACTTGTTTCCAGAGGGGAGTATAATCCTTAAATAAATTGAATTTGAAATCCTCATAGTACCAATAGAGAAATAACAGGAACTACTTTGAGGATTTTTTTATTGTGTGAACTTATACGATCAAAAAAATTTTAAATTCATTTAAGATCGTATTCAGTAAAGCTTATAATGGAGAAATAATATGCCCAACTGGATTTATATAATACCTGCGTTAGGAATCGTTGCTCTCATATTTGCGTTTGTAAAAGCAAAATGGGTTAGTCGTCTGGATCCCGGTACAGAACGGATGGTTGAGATATCCGGCTATGTGCGGGATGGAGCAATGGCATTCCTTAAAAGAGAATATAGAGTCTTAGCTGTTTTTGTTCTTGTAGTAGCTGTTTTACTGGCATATGCCAATTGGAACTCACCGGTTAGCAGTCCGGTTATTGCGATATCATTTGTACTTGGAGCTTTTTGTTCTGCTTTAGCCGGTTTTTTTGGAATGCGTGTTGCGACTACTGCAAATGTAAGAACGACCAATGCTGCAAGACAAAGTTTGAATCGCGCTTTGCAAGTTGCTTTTTCAGGTGGAAGTGTAATGGGCATGTGTGTAGTTGGACTTGGAGTATTGGGATTAGGACTTCTCCTTCCTATTTATTCTGAAATATTTACAAATGCAGATGGTAGTACAAATATTGTTGTAGTAATTAATGTTATAACCGGTTTTTCATTTGGTGCTTCTTCAATTGCACTTTTTGCACGTGTTGGAGGAGGAATTTATACAAAAGCTGCAGACGTTGGGGCTGATCTGGTTGGTAAAGTAGAAGCTGGAATTCCGGAAGATGATCCGCGTAATCCAGCTACAATTGCCGATTTAGTTGGCGATAACGTAGGTGATGTTGCCGGTATGGGTGCAGATTTATTTGAAAGCTTTGTAGGTTCCATTGTCGGAACAATGGTTCTTGGTATTGTTTATCAAGATGTAAATCTAATCATCTTACCACTTTTTCTAGCCGGGCTTGGCATCATCTGTTCGATAATAGGTACCTTTGCCGTAAGAACGAAAGAAGGTGGTAATCCACAGACAGCATTGAACCTTGGAACCTTCGGTGCAGGCGCATTAATGATTTTACTTGCCTATCCTCTTATCAGTTATTTTCTTCCTGAGGCTGCAGAACCAACAACTAATGTTACAGGCTTACTAAAAGCACTAACTGCTCCAAGTGTTTTTATAGTAACTATTATTGGCCTGTTAGCCGGAATTGCAATCGGTTTAACAACCGAGTACTATACAGCTGAATCGAGGAAACCCGCACAGAATATAGCAGCTCAATCACAAACTGGTGCAGCTACAAACATCATTGCAGGTTTAGCGCTTGGAATGAAATCTACTGCTTTGCCGGTTATTTATATTGCAATTGCAATTGTTTTATCATTTTACTTTGCCGGTTTATACGGTATTGCAATAGCAGCCCTTGGTATGCTCTCCACAACCGGTATCCAGTTAGCGGTTGATGCTTATGGTCCGATTGCCGATAATGCAGGTGGTTTGGCAGAGATGAGTGAACTGCCCCCGGAAGTTCGTGATAGAACTGATAAACTTGATGCTGTTGGAAATACAACTGCAGCTATAGGTAAAGGGTTTGCAATCGGTTCCGCTGCACTAACAGCTCTTGCTTTATTCAGCGCTTTTCAATCACAAGCACAAATCTCTGTAATTGATGTAAGCAATCCTTATGTAATGGCTGGATTATTTATCGGTGGCATTTTACCATTTTTATTTAGTTCTATGGCAATGAAGGCGGTTGGCGATGCAGCATTTGAAATGATTGAAGAAGTCAGACGCCAGTTTAGAGAGATACCCGGTTTGATGGAAGGAAAAGCAAAAGCCGATCATACAAAATGTGTGGATATTGCAACTGCAGCCGCAATTAAAAGAATGATTGCTCCCGGGTTGATTGCAGTTATTACACCTGTTGTTTTTGGATTTGTTAGCAAAGAAGCACTTGGTGGTTTACTGGCAGGTGTTACAGTAGTTGGTGTTTTGATGGCAATCTTTCAAGCCAATGCCGGCGGTGCCTGGGATAATGCCAAAAAGCATATAGAGGCAGGTGCATTCGGTGGTAAGGGTTCAGATCCTCACAAAGCCGCTGTTGTTGGAGATACTGTGGGTGATCCATTTAAAGATACATCGGGTCCATCATTAAATATTTTAATTAAGTTGATGGCAGTTATTGCATTGGTAATAGCGCCATTAATCATATAGGTTTTTGATAATGCAAAATAAAAAAGAGCGACCTAATTGTCCTCATTGTAAAAAGGAAATGCTTCCCTGGATGGCTCCGGCAGAATCGTCCTGGGGTGAAAATATTCAATATGTTTGCTTTGATGATTCTTGTACTTATTATGTTAACGGGTGGAATCATATGATGAAAAACTTTAGCGTAAAATCTTCTTACAGACATCGTTTTAATCCTGAAAATGGTGAATCCGGACCGCTGCCTGTATGGTCTGAAAATGCGCTAAAAGATAGGATAACTCTTTGAACGATTAATAGAATTGGAGAATAAAATGAATGAGCTAGATACACTAAAAAGAACAATACTGGAACAGTTTCCAAGACTAGACGCAGAGGCTAAATTTAAATTTTCCTGTCATCCGGGAGTTTCCTGTTTTAATCAGTGCTGTGCCGATGTTAATATTTTTCTAACACCTTATGATGTGCTGAGATTAAAAAATCATTTGGGAATAAGTTCACAGGAGTTTTTAGATAAATATACTCAGTTGGTTGCCGATCGTAAGCAGCAGCTTCCTGCAGTACAACTTCGAATGACTGAAACTGAAACAAAGCATTGTTTTTTTGTTGATCCTGAAAAGGGATGTACAGTTTACGAAAACAGACCATGGTCTTGCAGGATGTATCCCGTAGGACAGGCATCGCCAAAAGAAAGTGAAAATTCCGAAGATCAAAAATTTTATTTCATCTTGAATGAAGAAGTTTGCAATGGTTTTGAGGATGGAAAGGAATGGACGGTTGCCAGTTGGATGGATAA